>JBOFQC010000370.1:0-13512 GCA_051660725.1 Thermoguttaceae bacterium | reverse complement strand
TTATCCGCTCGGAACATTGAAAGCTGGTGAAGAAAAAGTTATTCCGATAAGTACAGTTGCGTCGCAGCAGGATGACTTGAATATTGCCGTCTCGGCGTCTGGTCCGTTCGGTTTGCAGGCAGAAGCGAGTCGAAACGTAAAAGTTTTACGTCCGAACCTTGCCGCTGTGATCGAAGGGGACGAAATGCAGTTCGTTGAAAACGAAACAGAGTACAAAATCGTGATTCAAAACCACGGTACCGCTGCCGCGAACAATGTCGAAATCAAAGCGATGATACCACCCGGTGCCAAGTACGTTTCTCACCAGGGAAATGGTGGCGTCGCTCCAGGAAAACAGAACCTTGTTGTCTGGAACGTTGAAACAATTCCCGCCGGTCAGGAATATGTTTGCACTCTCGTTTGCGAAATGAAACGGGAAGGCGCATGCAAACTTGATGTCCAGACATACGAAACTACTAAAAAAGGCGAACGTGTCGGCAATGTCGCTTCCCAATCCATTGTAACGAACGTTAACGCCATTGCGGACCTGATACTGCAAATCGATAACCCGCAAGGGCCAGTCGAAATTGGCAAAACGGCTGTTTACACAATCAACGTAACCAACCGCGGAACGAAATCGGCGGAAAACGTCGATGTTGTGGCAGCTTTCAGTGACGGTGTCGTTCCGATTGGAATTGAAGACCGAGGTGTTTCGGCAACGATCAGCGACACGTCGGACGAACGTAATGCCGGCCAGGTGTTTTTTGACACCATACCGGTTATCGGCCCGAAACAAAAAGTCACGCTGAAAATCAAAGCGAAAGGTGTTGTTTCCGGCAGTCATAAAATTCGCGTTGAAATGGTTTGTGACGCCACTGAAACGTATCTGGTTAATGAGGATACCACACGTTATTACGACAAGCAAAGTGGAAAGCCATCCGAACAACGGGTTGCTACCTCAAATAAACTTGCCGTTCGTGACGGAAGTAACCGAAGTACAGGGAATCGTAGCACCAATGCTCAAGGAGCCGATAAAAACAGCACCAAAACACCGTCTCGAAGTGCAAACGTTGAACACGGTGTGACACCAAAAACAACCGCTCCGACGCCAGTGCCGCCACGTGCTGTGAAGCAAAACGCGGACAAGTTAAGTGTTGAGTTGCCGACAAGTGGAGAGTTGCAGTACCTTGAATCTGACACCGCTGGAATTGAAGGTTTCCCCGACGACTTCAATTACGATTTCGAGAACTAACACTAAGCGTTAAGATTGTTAATAATGCGTTTTATACCTGTACTGTATAACCTATTTTCCATTTGTCGAAGTAGTACCCTGCGTACTTCGTCCTAAGCCCTGAAAGGGCGGAAAGCCGGGGTTTCAGTCAATAATAAATCATACAGTACAGATACAGGTAGTTCAGTTTCTCCGAAACTGGAGCGACTTTCGGAGAAAGTCGCCTACCTTACCCGCCAACTTACGTTGGCGGCTCGCTGTTAGGTGTCGTGCAGAATTCGCTTGACTCTTGATATCTTAACAATTTTTCTTGTTGTATTCAATAACATTTCTAGGCCGCTTCACAAAAGTCACTTTGGGTGTATACTTGAAAGTAATCAAGTGTCTTAAAAATTGTTCGTTTATTTTCTTAGGCTATTAAGTCAAGCGGTATAGGATATCATGTCAAATTCAGATTTCGACATTTCCCGGTTGTCAAAGTACGTTCACATGACCGAAAAACAGGTCCAAAAACTTGCCGACAAAGGCGAAATTCCTGGACGTAAACTCAAAGGGGAATGGGTTTTCTCAAAAGAAGAGGTTCATCATTGGCTCGAACACCGAATCGGCTTGGCCGGCGATCAGGAACTTGCCGGGGTGGAAGACGTTCTGGCTAAAAACGCAGTTGAAGTTGAAACCGAAATTTCCATTGCTTCCCTTATTCCTGAAGGCGGTATCGAAATTCCGTTTCTTGCAAAGACGAAAGATTCCGTGATTCGTTCCATAACCGCTCTTGCGATTAACACCGGCCTTCTCTGGGACTCCGAAAAAATGATCGAGGCTTTACGTAAACGTGAAGAGCTTCATCCAACCGCCCTTGATAACGGTGTTGCGCTCCTTCACCCACGTCGTCCGATGCCGTCAATTCTCGGCGAAACTTTTCTCGTGCTGGGCATTTCGCCAAATGGCGTTCCGTTCGGCGGAAATTTCAGCGGTTTGACCGACATTTTCTTTCTCATCTGCTCCGAAGATGATCGGATTCACCTACGGGTTCTGGCTCGTTTGAGCCGCATACTTGCCAGGCCGAAGTTCCTCGAAAATCTCCGTGAACTAAGCGATCCGGCTGCCGTCCGTGAACTTATTCAGGACACGGAAGCAGAAGTTCCGTAATATACCGTAGCACGGCATGGCGGGAACCTGCCGTTCAGGCAAAAATAGCTTCGTGTGAAGTGTTCCGCCTCCCGCGACCTGCCGTCGAGGCGTGAATCGGTCGGCTTCCTTTCCCGTGATTTTGTTGGTTGTATTGTTGTTATATTCACAAATCCCGTTATTGGAAAATGTCAACTTAATGACGTTGTACAGTATATTAAGTATTACGCAATATTCAAACTCTTATTCGACAAATCTAAAAGTCGGGCAATGTCCAGCCGTAACTCACGACAAACGTGTTCTGACGACTCGGCGGCACAGCTTTCCCACACACGTCCACCAGTCGGCTGGCGTAAATACAGAGTCCAAGTACAAAGACTGTCATCTGAAATAACGTAACCATCCGCTTCGTGTTCGGTATCGCCGAAAGCTATTCCTTTAAGTTCGCCTGTTTTTTCGTTTTTGAAGTTACACCAACCGCCAGTTAGCGTAGAGACGCTTCTGCTGAAACACTGAACCAGCTTTGCGGTAATTTCAGATTCGATAAAAACTGGCATTCCGAGCCGATCCGCTTCGGCTGAAATCAGCTTGTACAACGTTGTTGTCGCCCTTAAAGAAGATATTTCATCCTTGGAAATAACAAGCGTTATCCCTTTATTCTCAAACGATTTAAGTTCGTTTCGGACAAAATATCCCTGCTCTAACAGACCACTATTTCCGACTTTATTCAACCATTCGCCGAAAGGTATTTTACACAGCGTTGCAGCACGAATCGTCGCGCTTAGCGGAAACGCAGATGAATTCATTGTTTGCGCATAAGCAACGTCGTAAGCACCACAACCGGCGGCGATTACACCCATTGTTTTACAAAATTCACGTCGGGACAGCATTTTACAGGTGATAGTGGAAATAGACATCAGACGTTTGACGTCAGATGTCAGGGTTAAAAAATTAAAGCAATAATAGACCACATATCAGAGGCCTAGCTGGTCGGAGTAACACCTTTCTTCAGGAGAATGTTGCCGTAAGTACGGGTTTCCGTTGTCATAACCACAGCAAAAGCCTGACGTGCTCTCTCGTAAAATTCGAACCGATCAATTCTCTGAATCGGTTTCGTGCCAGGCGCATGTTTGTCAATTACTGCACGGAAGTCTTTTTCAACAGCTGGATCGGCTTTGTCGCCTTCTTGAACAGCCATCATGATAACCGGAGCAGGCACAGCGTGATCAAGCGCAATGAGCGGCAAAATCGCTTCAAGCATTTGCGTCACGGTGAGGCCGTCGGCTCGAATGACGTTTTCGTTCACGGAATGACCGGGAAAATGCGCGTCGGCCAGAATAATTTCATCGCCGTGTCCCATCTTGTACAAAGTCGCAAGAAGCTCAGGCGAAAACGCAGGGGAAATTCCTTTAAGCATAGTATTTTTAAGGGGTTAAGGGTTTTAACACTTGTATATATACTGCATTTGGTCAATGCGTTGCAGTTTTACTCGATTAGTTATACGCTTCTTCCACAGGGTAAAGCATGGAAAACCGCGGTGCGACGACTACGAATGGTATAAATTGCTTTATTACAAAACAATAGTTTCCAGTGACTGAAAATTATTGTGAATTCGCAACAACCTTACAACGATTTCTCATCAGAAGTAAATCGGTCATCGTTTTTGCAAACAACCGCAGCGTAGTAAACGATTACTAAAAATGCAACCGCTGGAACTAGATACGCTAACTTGATGTTGAAATTAGTTGAAACGATACCTTGAATTTGCGTAAGTAATGCCGCGCCGGCAATTGCCATAACCATACCGGCACCACCCATTTTTGTGTCTTCGCCGAGTCCACGAACACCGAGTCCGAAAATCGTCGGGAACATAAGCGACATACATGCCGAGACACCGATAAGAGCGTACACTCCATTTGCACCGTTAAGGAACACCACGCCTAAACAAAGTACAGTGGCTAGAATCGCAAGTCCCGTTAACATAAGGTGCGGCTTAATGTACTTCATCAACCAGGTACAAATAAAGCGGGACGAAACAAAACATATAAGCGACAAAATATAGTAAATGTTTCCGGCACCTTCCGCTGTTGTGGGAAGAAGAAAATCCAGCCTCAGAAAATGCAGAAATTGGTTGAAGTTGGCGGCCAGTGGCTCGACGTTTCGTAACGCTTCAATTGCATCTGCAGATTTTTCAAGTTCACCTAAGTTAAGTGCAACCTGAGCGTAACGAATGGTAAACGACCAGCACGCGATTTGTGCACCAACATAGAAAAACTGGGCGATAACTCCCCAAACGTAGTGGTAGTTTTTGAGTAACCGACTCCAAGACCCGGCCAAGTCAACTCGTTTGTCCGTTTCCGACAGATTCGGCATTTTTGTGAAAAAGATGGTGAACCATAACACCGCAAGAACACACGCAACCCCGATATAAGGTGTAGCCACTGCGAAAAGTTCGCCACTTTGTATTTTACTTAACTGTTCGGGAGACGCTACTGCCATTTCCGCGCGATCTTCCGCACTTAGCGTCGTTAGCTGCGACATAATGAACGCTTGTGACAGAAGTACTCCCATTATCGACCCGAGAGGATTGAACGATTGCGCGAAATTCAAACGCCTTGTTTGCGTTTCCTCCGGGCCTAAAGCACAGATATACGGGTTACATGCAGTTTCTAAAATGGAAAGCCCAGAAAAAATAACACTAATCGCAATTAAAAAGGAGATGTAACATACATCTGAACTTACTTTTTGCGCAAAGACTGCCGGATAAAACATTAATCCGCCAACCGTGAACAAGCCGAGTCCGAGAAGCACGCCCGATTTGTAGGAAAAACGTTTGATAAACATTGCGCCTGGAATCGCCATACAGCCATAACCAAAGAAATAACAAACGACTTGAATCCAAGCGGTTTTGGAATCCGTCATACTCATTATCTTTTTGAAAGCCGCAAGCAAGGTATCAGTCATATTGTTCGCCAATCCCCAGAATGCAAACATACTGGTAAGAAGCGCGAACGGCAAAATAATACCCGGCGGAATCACCGGGATGCGAGAAAAGTTCGTGGGTTGTTTTTCCATTTTTAACGAGTTGAGGAAAATTTTGAAATACGGAGTTCTTATAAAAAACAAATCACTAAACGCACAATCCCAAGCTGTTATTGGCACTTGCCTTTAGGCTTGAAAAACGCTTTGAGTGGGGAATTTTGTGATAACGTTTTTGAAAAAGTTGGTAAACCATCACCTGTATATATAATTAATTCGCATTTTAGCAAATATAAAAATAAAAAACAATAATTTAAATAAAAATTTTTGTTTTGTGGGCTTGGCATTTGAAAACCCGCAAGTTTCGCGCAGTACCACTACACTTGCGGCTCGTGATTTGTTGGCATGACTTGCGGTTCGTGTAGGTTGTCCGCTATAATATCCGTCCGATTTGGTAAGCGATAACGGCAATTACAAACGCAAAAGAAGTACTGTATACAAGCGAAATCAACATCCAATACGTAGAACGTGTCTCACGTCGAATGGTAATACAAGTCGCAACACAAGGAGCGTAAAACATCACAAAAAGCAAAAGCGACACCGCTTTAGCACGACTCCATTTTGGTGAAGATTGCAGTTGGTTCGCTAAAGTGTCGTCTTCACATTGCTCGTCCGCTTGTGAATCAGCATCAGAATCGCCGATTCCGTGAAGCGTACCGAGAGAGGAAACAATAACTTCTTTCGCTGCGAAACCGCCCAGCAAGGAAATATTTTCCTCCCAGCCGAAACCGGCCAACTGTGACACCGGTGTCAGACTTTTACCAATCATACTCGCGTAAGATTTGTCAAGTTGCGTGTTGTTTCCCTGAGGAAAAAACATCAAAAGCCAAAGTAACAAATTTACTACCAGAATCGTGGTGCCTGCTTTTTGAATGAACTGCCAACATTGTACAGCGGCATTTTTTAGCACCGTTTTAGGATTCGGAAACAAATAACTCGGTAATTCCACCAAAAGCGGCAATGAGTTTCCTTGAACAATTGTTTTACTAAAAAGCCACGCAGAAAATAACGCACCGGCCCAGGAAATAAAAATAATGCAGGCCATCATCAGACCTTGAAAATCTGAAAAAAATGCTGCGATAAGAACCGCGAAAACCGGAATCTTTGCGCCGCAGTTCATCATTGGTGTCACCAGAATTGTCAAAATGCGTTCCCGTGGTTCTTTCATTGTTCTGGTAGCCATTATTGCCGGGACAGCACAACCGCCGAGCATTCCACCGCCGAGAATCATCGGAAGTACACTTTGACCACACAGTCCGAAACAACGAACCAAGCGGTCCAGCACAACTGAAATTCTTGCAACGAAACCGCTTTGCTCAAGCACCGCAATCAAAACGAAAACCAAAAAAATCAACGGCACAAATTGCAAAATACTTCCGATTCCGGCAATGACACCGTCATTTATTAACGACCTGAGCGGCCCTGATTCCAAACCGAAATATTTGTCCAACATATCAGGTACCAACTGATCAAAAACAATTGCGCATAAATCAATCGGAGTACGCCAAATGCCGTCATATCCAGGCACCCAACGCCAACTGTCAGAAAGAAGAAAAACCAGCTGGAAACATAAAAACAGCACGGATCCAATGCAGATGACGCCGAATATCGGATGACAAACATACGCGTCGATTTTATCGGAAACTCTCCGCTTCGGCACTTTCGGATGCGAAATGGTTTCTCTTTCGAGTTTGCCGGCATAATCGTTTAACGTTTGAGCAACGACTTTCTGCGGCGACTCTTCGAATTTATTCTGAAACTGTGTTCTGCACGAATCAGCAAAATCAAGCAGCTGCTCCCACGTGTCGTCGTGTGTATGATGCTGTACAATACGTCTGGCGTCACGATTATTTTCAAGCAGCTTAACCGCAAGCCAGCGCGGCGAAAAATCTTCAACCAAGTGGTGCCGTTTCGAGATTTCTTCCGTTAATTCATTTAAAACCGGCTCAAGATTCTTACCATAATCAAGTTGCCAAACAGTCGGCTCGTGATCTGTCTGGGCCGCCGTTTTCATGATTATATTCCGCAGAGGTTCAATTCCGGCACCAGTCTTGCCGTTTGTTCCGACAACTGGAACGCCAAGAATTTTTCCGATTTTTTCGACATTTATTTCGCTTCCTCGTCTTTGTGCCACATCAACCATGTTTACACAAAGAATAATTGGAATCTGCATTTCAAGAATTTGCAGTGCGAGAAACAAGTGCCGACGCAGATTAGCGGCGTCAAGCACCACGACTACGACTTCCGGACGCTCAAGAAGCAAAAAGTCGCGGGTAACTTTTTCCTCTTGTGTAAAAGATGTAAGACTGTACGTTCCCGGCAGGTCGACGATTTCGATTCGTTGCGTAGCAGAATGAAAGTGTGCCGACTTTTTTTCAACTGTGACGCCAGCGTAATTTGCCGCACGTTGATGAACGCCGGTAAGTCGGCTGAAAATTGTCGATTTTCCACAATTCGGCTGACCAACAAGAGCTACAAGTAAATCTGTATGTTGATGCGTTGCCATTCGTGAGGGTCAGCTCGGCGGCTAACCTCAAAAAAAATATTTACACGGCACTAGTACGGTGCTTCGAGAACGAGTGGGCTGTCACGAAACGCTTCAACGATTTCCTCGGGCGAAAGTCCTTCCGAGCCGCTTTGGATCGGTTCCAAATTTGCTCCGTTCTTGTTCGGCGAACCCGATTTTTCATGCTGCGCTCCGTAATAACCTGCAGAATAATTACTGTCCACCTTATTATACTGCTTGTATTCGTTTGTGTAAGCGGCTCTGGGCGAAACTTCTGACATGAAATCTTCATCCGAAAACGATTCGTCCTCGTCGTCAGCAGCAATTGCGGTGACATCTTTTTCAGCAGCCGTTTCGCCCAAATCACCGGAATCCGGGGAGTTAGGTGTGTCCGAAGCGTACAATTCGGTTGGACTAGAGACCAAATCTACATCACTGGAACCTTTTCGTGTTGCCGAATCGGTGTTTTTGGACAAAGTTTTTGGTGTTACAGGTTTCGGCGTACTTCGTCTCGTTGAGAGGAGTTCAGCAGGAATCGGTCCGTAACCTTGCGAAGGAGAGCGAGCGATCTGCGTCTTGGGAGTTCCACGCGATTCTTCACTGGACAAGCCGGAAGACGTTGGATTATTCACCGAGCCGCCAGATCGCGTCTCTCTCGCTAGAACTTCCCGTCGGGGGGGATTTTGGGAAGTTCCAAAAGTAGGTTCAGAAGATGAACCCGAATGCGACCCAGAGGGGGAATAAGGTCGAGAATTATGTGAATATGCGGCAGAATCTGGAGGAAAAGGAGAGGGGGAATAGTCCAAATCATCTCCAGATTCCGCCGTGAATAGCGTTTCGTCGTCCGAATCGTCAGTTTCATTGGTCAGCTGCGAAATGGAAGCGGCTTCCAATTTCAACATCTCTTTAACGGCTGGGTAGTTTACAATGTTTATTCCGAGGCACAGGACAACAATCGTAAACGAAAGCAGAACACCTGAGTATCGAGGCATTATTGTAACTCCACGAAAAAATGACGAAAGTTATCGGCAAACGATTTGCGGTAACTTAAACGGAACTACAAAAAAATACCCGATAATTTGCAAGAGTCAAGAAAAATTGTTGTTTTTTTATTTCAAATCGGATAGAAAAGGCCAACAGTATTCAACTTGCGGATTTTTCATGCGTCCGAAATATTTACTTAATATTTTTGTATTTTGTATTTAGGAGATAGGAGTTAGAAGTTAGGAGATAGATAATTTCGAATCACCTGTTCACCTTCTACCGGCGGACTTACATCCGCCGCACGCTGTTTCTTCACTTATCACCTGCTCACTGTCACTAATCGGTTTGTAAGCTTAATATCATCTCGCGTACAGAGGCGGCGAGGTAAAAAGAACCCGAGCAGCATATTAAATCATCATTAGCAGCAAGGCTTTTTATTCGGGCAAGAGCAAGTTCGGGGTCCGCAATTGCTTCACCAACAGAGCTGGATTTTACTTCCGATTCGATATTCCAGGTTACTTGTTGACGCGGCGTTTCGACCAAAAGCGATGTCGCAATACCCAATAAACCATTTGCCGGAAAGCACCGATTACTATTATTACTCTGCGTAAAAACTATCCATTCGAAGTGCGGAAGAATCTCGAGTAACATTCCTTCCACGTCTTTACCGATCATTGTGCCAAAAAGTAAGAGCTTTCGCTTGGATGCAAAATTCTTATTTACTGCTTTAATCAATTGTTTAACAGAATCGCGGTTATGCGCACCGTCAACAATAAATAACGGGGTTTTGTCTACGACTTCAATTCGAGCCGGTAATGTTACCGTTTCAAGGCCGTTATAAACTGCTTGATCTGGAATATTCCAACCTTTACCTTTTAGAATCTGCGTCGCGGTCAGAGCTAAAGAAGCGTTTCGAATCTGGTGTTCTCCAATTAGCGGACATGAAATTCCTCTGATAGTGGTTTTAAAATCTTTCTGGTTCCGCAACTCGGTTCCTGAAATCGTATTCGCTGCCGCATTGATCTTCGTGCCTGTATCTATACTTGTATAATCTGTTTCGTCTTCAAGCATTGAACTCGATCCAAAAGACTCATTCTCGCTTTGATCCAAATCAGAAACTGCATCCCGGCCTAATTGGGGATTTTGCGTTAAAAAAACAGGCTCCGTTGAATAATCGAAAACCACCGAGTCCGCTGGGTCGAGAAACACATCGAAATCTCTTCCCAGCTCGTAGAGCGGCGCTCCGACTGCCAGTGCGATTTTACGAATTACTTTTTTTGGGTCGGCTCGTCTAACTCCAGAAATCACAGGGACACCCGACTTGATAATTCCGCTTTTTTCGTGTGCAATATCAGATAATTTCGGTCCGAGCTGCTCAATGTGGTCGTAACTGATACTAGTAATTATTGAAATTGTCGGACTGCAAATATTTGTAGCATCAAGACGTCCTCCCATACCAACTTCTATAACCGCAACGTCAACTTTCTCCCGGGAAAAGTACTCAAAAGCCAGAACCGTTGTCAGCTCAAAAAAAGTCGGCCTCTCATTTTTTTCCGTTTCGCTGTTTTCAATTGGCGGATCAATGTCCGCGAATACTTTCCGCATATCCAGTACGATTTCAGCGAATTTCTCTTTGCTACAAGCGGTTCCGTCAATTGTAAAACGCTCTAATATTGAATGTAAATGCGGCGATGTGAAACACCCGACTTTGTAGCCCGCTTTCGTAAGAATCTGCCCGATCATTGCGCAGGTTGACCCCTTCCCTTTCGTACCGGTAACATGGATTATAGGGTAATTCCTGTCTGGATTTCCGAGCCGCCTAAGCAATTCTCGCGTTAAATTAAACCGCTCCGAAAGTTCGGAAATTGGAATCGTCTTGAAATTTTCATAATTAACCCTCTCATCCAAATATTTTACTGCTTCCGCGTATTTGGAGTATACGGTTTGTTTGGTTTTTTTTTCCACTTTATTAATCTCCAAGCATTAGCACTACAGAGCGTCAGAAAAATTTTACAGGCTTCCAACATCATATAGGCTTTAGGCGTTGGGCATTAGGCATTAGTAAGAATTGATAACTGTGCTGAATAACCTATTTTCTATTTGTCGAAGTTATACACTGCGTCCTGACCCTGTAATCGTCCTCCGCTCTGAAAGAGCATTATGCCCTTTCAGAGCGGATAGCCGGGGTTTCCGTCAATAATAAATTATACAGTACAGTAAGGTAGTCCAGTTTCTCCGAAACCGGCGCAACTTTCGGAGAAAGTCGCCTACCAAACTTCCGAATTATGCCACGTGAAACAAAAGTAGACATGTAAAATTTTGTCTATGTCAATATTATCGGAAATGGCAACTCATGTTTAAACCGATTAAGCTGATTATAGCAACTGCTCCGACAATAATAAAAAAAGTTTATGAAAAATTTTTTGGAGTTACTTTTTTTATTAGTAAAAATCAGTTAAAATCAAACCGTTTTGTATGTGCGAAAAAGCTTCTCTTAGCTTTGCGTGCTTATAACAAATAAATATATTCATACATGCGTGGTTTCGAAAGTGGTAGTTTTCCTTGTTTCTCTGCTTTTCTCATTGAAAAAAAGAGATTGCCAAGCGATTAAACTTCAAATTTGATGACGTACTGTATATTTTAGTTTTAATTTTTATCCTTAATTATTAACTGGACCCAAAACAATTACCAGTTAAAAACCAGGTACATTAACGAGGCGTTTTTATGGTATCCGGATCGGACATCGTTGTCGAAACGAGAAATCTAACGAAAATATATCGGGATTTCTGGGGCCGCCAGAAAGTACGTGCTTTGAAAGCACTCGATTTGGAAATCCGTCGTGGCGAAGTATTTGGACTGCTCGGCCCAAACGGATCAGGAAAAACCACAACAATGAAGTTGCTTCTTGGGTTGCTTTTTCCGACGAGTGGCGAAGTGTTAGTGCTGGGCCAGCCAGCTACAACTGTTGAAAAGAACGAAAAAATTGGCTATTTGCCTGAAGAATCATATCTTTACCGCTTTTTGAATGCGGAAGAAACGCTCGATTTTTACGGGCGGTTATTCAATCTTCCCGGTGCGGTGCGGAGACAAAGAGTTGCTCAGCTTATCAATATGGTTGGCCTCGAGTCTGCAAAACGTCGCCAATTACGGGAGTACTCAAAAGGTATGACCAGACGTATCGGTTTAGCGCAGGCTCTGATCAACGACCCGGACCTGATTCTTTTGGACGAACCGACAAGTGGTCTCGACCCAATCGGTACGAAAAACATGAAAGATTTGATCCTTGAACTTAAATCTCAAGGCAAAACTGTCATTATGTCGTCCCACCTGCTCGCCGACGTTCAGGATGTTTGTGACCGAATCGGTATTCTGCACCAAGGTGAACTCAAAGAACTCGGACGCGTCGAAGACTTGCTAAAAGTTGGCGATCAAACTGAAATCCGTGTTACCGGACTAAGCGACGACGCAAAGAAAAAAATCGAAAAGGTTATCGAAGAAGATCACAGCAAATTGGTTTTCTGCGGAAACCCAACGACGACATTGGAAGAGTTGTTCTTGAATATTATATCCGAAAGCGAATCACGACCTGGTCGTCGTGTTCGAGGCGATAAATAGTCGTTTTTCAAGTCGACAATCAATGTGTGTCGGAACATGTGTTTTCCAACCACCAAGAATCCATAAATTGCAGTTTCGTTACATTGGCGGTTTTTTTCACAATCTCCGAGCTATGTGGCGAATGTTCAATATATAAAATATTTATATGAGGCCGCTGGTGGTAATGCCTAAACGGCAGTTAGACGCCCGTGCCGGCTTCGGTCAAAATACCTAATCTCAAATTCCTAAAGCTAAAGCCAAAGCCTAAAGCCTAAAATGAATATAGAACAGAAGTTGCTCCCGTTTTGGGAATGGATAATACCAATCACCGGTCAATGGTTGCTCGCTGTTGGTGTGTTAATGGCGGCTGCTTTTATCGTCGGACTGATAATCTCGGCGATGAAGTTCGGCATTTCCGCTTCGTTTTCGCACTGCGCAGCTGGTTTCAGTCGGGCCGTTGAAGATTTCGTCAAATTATCGCCCCGTAGAACCTGGGCAATTGCACGTTTGACAATGAAAGAATCAATAAGACGAAAAGTTCTTGTTGTTTGCGTTGTGTTTTTAATAATACTTATGTTCGCCGGTTGGTACCTGGATCCGAACAACCCGGACCCTGCGAAACTTTACCTTTCGTTTGTTACCACTTCGACATGTTTTTTAATATTATTGCTCGCTCTGTTTTTAAGTGCGTTCAGTTTGCCAACAGATTTTAAAACGAAGACAATTTATACAGTAGCTACGAAACCTGTCCGGCCCAGTGAAATGGTCCTCGGACGTATCGTCGGAATTGGTGCTATTGGAACCGCACTGTTACTGTTCATGTCCTTGTTAAGCTATTTCTTTGTGCAGTTCAGTCTTAGTCATACGCACATTTTGACCGAACAATCCGACTTGGCAGAGGTTTCAGTCGCCTCTAATATGAGTGCTGACGACCCGACCAGGGTGATCCTTGATGGTAGCACCCGCCAAGCGAATTCACACAGACACAAAGTTGAAATTAGAGCTGACGGCAGTTTCGTCGTCGAACTGGTTAACGGTCATACGCACGATT
>JBOFQC010000369.1:0-7910 GCA_051660725.1 Thermoguttaceae bacterium | reverse complement strand
GCAGCGAAAAACCGAGTACGTCGCATTTGTCGAGAGGAACAAACGTTTCAAGTGTATAAAGCGGCAATGAGTTGGTACGTAAAATACGTTCAAAGTCAGGGTATGGCGTGAATACCCGTTCGCAGGCCCAATCCGGCTCACGATTCATAAGCGAATAAAGAAGCTGATATCCGAAGTGGCTCATGCCAATTGAATACGTGTCTGGAAACGCAAGAGCCAACCGGTATTTGACGCCACTCGGCTCTTTTACAACGGAGCCAAGTTCACCTCCGATGTATTGGCCGGGCTGCTGTATTTCCGGTAAAAGAAGTGATTCTACTGATTTGCGAAGAACAGGGTCGAAATAATAAGGACACACAGGAATGAGGTAATAGGTGGGAGGTGAGCAGGTGAGCAGGTGAGCAGGTGAGCAGGTGATTCGAAATACATCTAACGTCTAACGTATATCTCCTAACTCCTAAATTCATGGCATCGCAGCACCTTGTGCGGACGGATCGGTTGTTTCCTCCTCGGCTGGTGCTGGCGCTTGGTACGAAAGCGGCATTGGTATCACTGTTGAATATGAAACCATTTCAATTGGGGCCTGGCTTGAGCCGAACATATTTGAAACGAATGATCTCGGCACATACGCTTTTCTTATATAAACGGTAACGCGAACAGCACTTGGCAACGCTTGCATTTCATCCATGTCCCAGTAATCAAGCCACTCTTCATTTTCCGAGTCGTAAAACTCGAATAAAATAGATTCGATTTCTGGAGCAAGGGCTTCATCTAATTTTTGGTACTCGTATTCGTAATCATTGTCTTGAGCATACTTTACAACGTATCTGTCAAGTTGCCGCCTGTAAAGCCCGTATTTGGGAGCGATTCGTTCAAGTGAGACACCGAGTGAACCGCTAACACGCTCTTCGGAAGATTCTTCGCGGCTGAGTTGGCCGGTGTCTTCTCCGAGGTAGTAAATTACTGTTTTAGTTGGACTTACACGGTCACCAAGCGAGGTTCCCTCTGCCAGTATCCAGTCGGTTTTAAATGTTTCACCACGCGGCAAACGTCCGGTGTCAACCTGAATCCACTCCGTTGAGCCGTAAATTCCCGGCATTGTACCGACTACTGTATCTTCTTCAGGCACGGCTGTTCCACTGCTGGTTCCAGAACTGTCTGAGGTATCACCGCTCGAACCGAGTCCGGCACTGCCTAGCGTGCCGGCAAGTGCGTCGGCAGAATCACCGCCAATCATGCCGGCCAAATCCGCACCGCCGCCCATCATTCCGTCGAACATTGAGCCGACAACACTCGTGTCAACGGTTAAATCTTCAATTGGTCTGGAAACGACAACGCTTCGTATATCCCGTGATACTTTTTCTAGCACTGCTCGCGCAAGTTGAGCTTCTTCGACTTCCATGCGACTTGCGTTTATCATTCGCAAATGGGTATCAATTGCCATTCCAATGATTGCGAGAACCACAATCATAAGTGTTAGTGCGATTAATACCTCGACAAGCGTAAAACCGTGTTTTTTAGGCATTTTCTTGTTGGTGCAAATGAAGTGCCGTTTACAGACGGGAAAATTATTTCCTTGTCCGTGATTTTGACTGGGAATTAGTTCCCGCAAGATTATCCGGCGGTAATTGCAACTCTAATCCTGGTGTCAAATAATCGACATCTTTACCGATTATTTGCCGGTTAAGTCTGTAAATCTCGTTCCAGCGAGCAACGGAGCCAAGTTGTCGTTTCGCAATGTTAAATAAGTTGTCACCGTCTTTGACAACGTAAACCCGACCTTGCGGATTAACGGCTTGATCGGCTGCATTTCCTAATTGTATCGTATTTTGCGAAGAAGCAATACCGCCAGGAAAATTATCAGTATTATTTTTACTTGTCAGATTATTAATATTATTATTTGCCTGCAGCGATATTTGCGGTAATAAAGCAGGCAGTGCATATTCATTTTGCGAGTCGTCTTCTTGTCGCGGTTCGTCATTTCCAAATTGCGGATGTGGCTGAACTAAAAATGAATCAAGAGTCGGGTCGTCTTTCGTACTTGTTGCGGCACTGTAAGGAACAGCCTCGAGAAGCTCCGTTTTTTCTTCACGTTGAGCAGTAGCGAGATTTCCTCTTGCACTTCTGGCCGAGGTAGGTACCGGCAGTTGTTCCGCATTGCCGGGCAACGTAATCTCCCTGCCGTCCAGATTTGCACTTAGCTTATTTCCTGTGTTTTTACCAATTGAACGCGTGTTTGCGTTATTGCTGTGTAATTCTTTTGGGCTTGCGCTTGGAGGTTCGCTCTCTTTTTCCGCAAAGTCATTATATTTAGAGTCTTGAACACTACCAGAATTCGAATCTAGAACACCGCTAGATGTTAAACTACCCGAATTGGAACTTCCATGATTCAAGTTGTCGTAATCCATATTATTTGAATCTAAAGCATTGGTGTCCAGACTGTCAGCGTCCAAAGTGGTTGAATCCAAAGCATAGGCATCCAGGCTGTTAGCGTCCAAATCGGTTCCGGCTTCTGATGTAACGTTAGGCCTGGCACCTGAATCAAATACAGGCAGATCAGCAAGTTCTGGCAGGTCATTAGTCGTTTTTCCGTAATCGTTATCGCTCTGATCATTGTCACCAGTTTCGTCAAAATAATTTGGCATGCTATCCGGCTCGTTTGTCGTAACACTGTAATCATTGTTGTAATCGAACTCTTCATGATCACGTAACGGAACAGAGGGGCTTTCTTCAATTTCCGGAAGTGAACCGTTGACTTCGCTAGCGTACTTCTGGCTAGGAGCTACTTCCATGCCACTCCAGCGGTTATCACTGGAAATGCCGCCATTTGCTGCGTTATTTGAGCTTTTGCTCGTGCTTTTGTTCGCGGTGTTATTCGGAACACTAAATAACGTGTTTCTATTTAAATCGCTTTGGTTTGTGCTGGACTTCTTTTTTTCTGGTTCACGTGACTTTCCGCCAGGTTCGTTATTATCTTCAAGTGTTGCGCCAGCAATATCAAGTGAGCCGCTGTTTTTGAAAAAACGCGCATACCCGAAATACAGTCCAACAGAAAGAAGAATCAGTGCGGCAACGGATGCGATTTTAATCCTTGCCGAACGAATCGCTGCCAGATATTCTTCTTCGTCAAAATCTTCGTCTTCGGAATCGACCTCCTCTATTTTTTCCTTTTTGTCGAGGGGAACACGGAATTGAATTTCGTCTTCGACACGAATTGCATCTTTATCAATTATTTCTTTTGTCTTTTTGTTCTTGTCGTCTGCGTCGTTTTGGTTTCGAGAAACCTTATTTTCGTTGATTGCGGTTGGTTTTGTCGGTGTTTCAGGTATTTCTAATTTGGGCTGTGAAAAAATTTGCGTTTCAGCGAATGTTTGCTCTTCCGAGGCAGATTGCGTTTTGAGCGGAACATGTTTTCCTGCGTGAGCCGGAGCTTGTTCCGGAAATTGCTCTGCGGTTGGTTCCGACGAATGTTCAGCCGTTAGTTCTTTTGACGCACTTTCCGTTTCTTCAACTGAGCGGAAGAAAGTGAAAGCCAAAACGGTATATTTTTTCGCAAATGTGAGAAGAGGTAATAACCAGCTCAGGCATAAAGTACCAGTTTTTGCGCACTGAGGTGCAATTTTATTCCAGAAAGCTGCGGCGCGCAGTTTGGCTATGTTTAAAATGGAGACTTTTTCCGAGTCATCTTCGTTTTCAATCGCGATTTCACCGCTTACCGAGTTTTGATTCTCTGAAGTTTTTAGCTTCTTTTTCTCTTTTGAGTCGGCTTCTGGTTCCGATTTGATTGGCGGAAAAACAACGTCTTCTACCCGAAAATCTTCACCGAAAGTGAGATTTTTGCTTTTCTGCTTATCAAGAAGTGGAGCAGGAGCGTCCAACTTTATTGGCTTTAACTCAACGCAATCTTCTTCTTTTGTGTATTTTGCCGAATCAAATTGAACGGTTTCGTCTATGTGTTCGTTGTTTTCAGCGTAATCGTCTTCGTTCGGGTATTCTTCTTCGTACTCATCGTTTTCGGAGTAATCAGAGTTGGAATTCTCGTCCGAATAAGCGTTTGTATCAGAATAAACGTCTTCGTTTTCGTCCGAGTAGTCATACTCCTCGTCGTCTGGATATCCAGGAATTGCTGGTTTCGAATTGCGTGAATTATCTTCGCACAAATCGTCCCAACGATTTTTATGTTTATTACGTGATTTACTAGCCATTTTGCATCCTTGCAATTTTTCTCAAATATACTGGACACCTCTATTTATTCGTATTTTGCCAAAAAACAGTTCTCAAACACTGTATTTTACAGTGTCTGTGTTTCTTAAAACTAAATTAATAGATGTGCTCTACACAAAAACCGGTATTAATTCTGTTTTGGCGAGAGTTGTGCCAAAACCTGTGATTCTTCAGGAAAACCTCATGTTTCCCCTATTTAATGCTGGAATTTAATCCAATACGGATATTACACGATTTTTAAAAGTAATACCAGAGGAAAATATTATGCCCGGTTTGCGAAAAAACAACGCTGGTGAGCGCAGTAAAATTCAATTGCACGTTTGGGTGAACTGGGAAATCGGGGTATTATATTTGCCCTGAAATGGCAGCACATACCAGTCTAGGGATTTTATGTTGTGCCACTTCGTGGCGTAAAACCACAACAGCATTTACCCAAAAAATTTTACTGTCCCACGCTGGTTGAATTTAGCTTGCATGTCTTGCGGAAGCTCGCTAAAATATATTTTTAACTGATATTCTCCATTATCTCATATTCTCAAAAAAACTTTTATTCGCCTTTTATACACACAGTAATTTTATAAACACGAGAAAAATTATGTCAACACCAAGTATACATCCACACATGTTTTCGGCAATTCTAGCCGTATTATCGTTTTTTTCGTCTTTGCTTTCTCCTTTCGTTTCCCCGGTTTTTGCGGAAACAATGATAACAAATCCAAGAGTAAATGACAGAATCGAGCCCGTTGGCGTCGAGTCGGTTCGCTTCAGCTGGAACCTGCAAGACAAAGAAAACGGCACCTTTCAAGCCGAGTACAAAATTTTAGTCGGCGAGCAAAAAGAAATCACGTCGAAAACCGCAATTTGGGACTCCGGCTGGCAAAAGTCTGCCAAAACTCTTGGAATTCGTTACACCGGAGAAACCTTAAAACCTTCCCGGAAGTATTATTGGAACGTCAACGTCAAAAATAATCGCGGTGAAATATCAACACTGAAAAACGCGGTGCCGTTTACAACTGGTGTCACGATTCTTGATAACACGCAGTTCGCTGATAATAAAACCGATAATTGGAAAGCAAAATGGATTTCAGTGGATCGGACCGATAAGGATCCGCTACCGATTTTCAGGAAATCGTTCAAAGTTGATCCAAGCAAAAAAATCGAACATGCCGTTGTTCACGTCTGCGGTCTCGGCCATTACGAATTAAATCTAAACGGTGAAAAAGTAGGCAAAAATATTGGCACCAATCCTAACGGTGAAATTTTCATTGATCCAGGCTGGACGAATTACCGGAAAACGTGTCTTTACTCGTCTTTCGATTTAACCGACCAACTCACACCGGGCGAAAACGTAGTCGGTGTCATGCTCGGAAACGGAATGTACAACGTGCCGGGCGGAAGATACGTTAAATTCACCGGTTCGTTTGGCTTGCCGAAAATGATCTGCAAACTTCAAATTCGGTACACAGACGGTTCAACTGAAGAAATTGAATCCGACGAGACTTGGAAAGCGGCACTTGGTCCAATCACGTTTTCATGTGTTTACGGCGGCGAAGACGTTGATTATCGGCGCAACCAACCAGGTTGGGACAAACCTGGATTTGACGAATCAGCGGCGTACACCCAAACCGGTGACGCCACTTTGAAATGGAGCAACGCAAAAATCGTTGACGGTCCCGGCGGCACACTCCGTGCGCAGGAAGCACCTCCTGTAATTGTCGCTAAAAAGATGACGCCAGAAGCTGTAAAATGCCTGTCAGACGGAAAATACGTTGCCGACTTCGGTTATAATTTTTCCGGCAGACCACGTGTTGTGTTGAAAGGTAAACCGGGCCAAATAGCAACTGTTAAAACTGCCGAAATAGCTGATCGCATTTGGGAAGGACATTCTTACACCGTGACTTTAAGCGGCGGCGAAGACGAACTTATACTGCCGAAATTTACTTATTTCGGTTTCCAATTCCTTTACGTTGAAGGAGCGGTACGTGACGAAGACCGAACCGAGGCAGACACAGAAAAGCCGACGCTGGTGTCATTTGACGCCGATTTCACAACAAGTTCCGCAGAAAGTGTCGGATATTTCGCGTGCAGTTCGGAGATGCTCAACGAAGTTGACGCCATGATTGACCGGTCAGTGCGTAGCAATATGCAAAGTGTGCTTACAGACTGTCCGCACCGTGAAAAACTCGGCTGGCTCGAAGTGTCGCATTTAATGGGCCCGTCAATTATGTACCGCTACAACGTACACAATATGTACAGGAAAATCTGCCGCGACATGCGTGAATCGCAGCTTGAGAACGGGCTTGTGCCGGACATTGCCCCTGAATACACCCGGTTCGTGGACGGTTTTTTCGAATCGCCGGAATGGGGTAGTGCGGTTGTACAAATCCCGTCACAGCTTCAAACAATTTACTGCGACGATGAAATTGTAGGCGAACAGTATGACGCCATGAAAAAATACGTCGAGTATCTTGATTCGACCCGCAAACAAAATGACAAGGGACTCGTAAAACCCGGGCTTGGTGACTGGTACGATTGGTCGCCGGAAAGAAGCCACGCCGGTTATTCGCAACACACCCCACGTGAACTCAACGCAACCGCAATTTTTATTGATGACGTAAATAAACTCCGCCAGATGTCAGAAAGCGGCAATTATCCGGAAAGCGTTTGCCAATATTATAACGCAATGTCAAAGGACGCAGAAAATGCGTATATGAATGCGTATTACGATCCGGACAAAAAAACTTTCGCAACTGGTTCGCAGGCTGCGCTTGCCGAATCTTTTTGGGTTGTCACCGATTCCGAATCGAAAAACGGTATCATTGAAAAGCTTGTCGAGAGAATTGAAGCGGATGAATATAAACCAACAATTGGCGAAGTGTCGCATGTAAGACTACTCAGAGCTTTAAGTTCGACAAACCGGGATGATATCATCTGGAAAATGATAAACCGCACCGACAAACCGGGTTACGGCTACATGCTCAAAGAGTGTGGCATGAAAACGCTTTCCGAAACCTGGGACGGACCCGGTTCGTCAATGAATCACTGTATGTTCGGACATGCACAGGAATGGTTTACAGAAGTAATCCTCGGTATCAAAAAAATTGAAGGCAACACATTTTTCCTGAAACCGACACCACTTGAAACGCTTACTTGGGCGAAAGGGTTTTACGATTCCGTTTACGGCAGAGTGGAAAGTGAATGGAAAGTCGAAAACGGCAAATTCAAATTCCGATGTGTGATACCGACCAATACGAAAGCGGTGCTGCTTTTACCGAATATGAATTCCGAAACTGTGAGCGTAAATGGAAAGAAATGTTGTCTTGAAAAAATCAAATTAATGGATAACGAATATTTTCTGCTGGATAACGGCACGTATGAAATCGAAACCGATTTGGTTAAACAATAAGAATCCAAGCAAAAAAGATCCGGGGACAAAGTGCAACGCATTCCCTGGGTAAATACTCTTTCATCTCTCTTATTGAGACTTCAGCAATCCGCTTAACGCATTCGTCCAGAATTTGGCGTACTCATCCCAGTAGACGAAATTGCATCCCCAATGTGGTGCCGGTCGGATGTGTAAGCTAGTGCCTTGTTAATCTATAAACTTAGGATACAGTGATTCGAGTTTTGTCCTTGCGTTATCTACCGTGAAGTGCCACTTGACACCCTTTTGATTTGCATTACGT
>JBOFQC010000368.1:0-1712 GCA_051660725.1 Thermoguttaceae bacterium | reverse complement strand
TGTCGGTCACAGTGATGCGGATGTATTACTACACGCTGTAACCGACGCTTTGCTTGGTGCTGCCGGACTCGGTGATATCGGTGACATGTTTCCTGACACTGCAGCGGTTAATAAAGGCCGAAGCAGCGTTGAAATGCTGCAGCTTGCTTACGAACAGGTAAAAGAAACCGGCTGGAAAGTAGGCAACCTGGACTGCATTATCTTTGCCGAGCGGCCAAAGCTGGGACCGCTAAAGGGAACGATTCGTGAACGAATTGCCGACGCTCTTTCTCTGGAACCGGATCAGGTGAACGTCAAAGCGAAAACCGGCGAAAAGCTCGGACCCGTTGGTCGTGAAGAAGCGATTGCCGCCGAAGTTATTGCTCTGTTATGTCGTTAAACGGTACGAGTTGATACGCTCCGAAGAAAACGACATTGAAAACGCTGGTTCAGGATCAGCGTCTAAACGCGAGATGATTTTTTACTCGCATCGGTTCAGAATATCGAGAACCAACTCTTTTTTATACTGCGGTAATCCCCAATAAGTGGAACACTGCTCTACATTTGCGGCAACGGCTTTTTTTCCGGCTTCGTCGACGCCAATATCCGCCAAGTTTGTTGGACTTTTAATACTTCTGAACCAGTTTCTAAGCAACTCAATTGTTTTGTTTGCTGCCGTTTTCGGATCGGTTTCGGAAACGTCGAAAACTGCTTTGCCCAATTGCGAGATTCTTTCAGCTCTGGTTTCTGCGTACCACGGCAACCAGCCGGATAACGTAATTGAAAGGGACGCACCGTGTGGGGTGTCAAAAAGCGCACTCATCGAGTGACCGATCATGTGGTTAGGCAGTGCCCAATCACCAACGCCCGACGGAGCAATATTGTTCCAAGCAAGTGTCGCAGCCCACATAAAAGTAGCTCGAAGTTGATAATCAGTCGGATTAGCAATTATTTTCGGCGCAATCTCTACAATTGTGTGAACGATTCCTTCAACGTACCGGTCCTGAATCGGCGTAAACCTGTCGGAACAAGTAAAATAACTTTCGACCAAGTGCGTCACGGCGTCAACGCAACCGTAAGCGGTTTGGTCAACGGGAACCGTGAAAGTAGTGCTCGGGTCCAGAATCGACGCTCTTGGAAACATTGCGTCTGCTCCAAGTCCGAGTTTTTCTTTCGTTTCTTCATTTGTGATGACGGTACCGCCGTTCATTTCCGAACCGGTAGCAGCCATTGTCAAGACGGTAACGATTGGAATCGCTTTTTCAACAGGAGCTTTTCTTGTGTAGTAGTCCCAAACATCAACGGTTCCAGCAACGCCAGCTGCAATTGCTTTCGCTTCGTCGATTACGCTTCCGCCGCCGACTGCAACGATAATGTCGAGGTTTTCTTTTTTTACCAGCGCAATTCCTTCACGGGTATGTGAAAGTGTTGGGTTAGCTTTTACGCCGGGAAACTCGACAAATTCAACTCCGGCAGCCTTTAAAGATTCGACCACCTGGTCGTAAACGCCGTTATTTTTAATGGAGTTTTTTCCATAAATGAAAAGAGCGCGTTTACCGTGTTTGTTTACTTCACCGCCAAGTTGGCTAATCGTTCCTTGACCAAAAATAATTTTAGTCGGATTATGGAAAGTAAAGTTTTGCATAAGTTCAATTAACCTTTTATGATTTGTCGAAGCTGCGGAACGAAATCAAGAGCCCGTTTCGCTTCGGTTTTAAGCTGTTCAAAAAGAA
>JBOFQC010000367.1:0-10541 GCA_051660725.1 Thermoguttaceae bacterium | reverse complement strand
AAAAGTGTATTCGATGTTGTAATGGTCGAATTCCTGACCGTCAACACGGCGCCCTGCACGTCCTCCCATACCGAGTACTTTTACCGGCCAAGCGTTTTTTGCCCAGCAACAAATATCAATATTGTGAACCTGCCAATCGAGCAAAAAGCTGCCGTTTGTCCAAGTGAAATTGCTGTAATTACGTATCTGGCAAGCTAGTTCACTTTCGTTCTGCTGTTTCGGACTCATCCAAACCGGCCCGTGCATACGGTAAGTTCGCATGTGAACCAAATCGCCGATTTCACCTTGATGAATCCGGTCAACCGCTTCGGCTCTGGCTTTGCAGTGACGCCACATCAGACCGCAGGCGATTTTTACGTTGGTTTTATCCGCTTTTTCAGAGGCTGCCATTATTCGTTTGACACCGGGCACGTCGACGCCAAACGATTTTTCCATGAATACGTTGATGCCTTTATTTACTGCGTATTCCACGTGTTGCGGTCTGAAAGCGGGTATGGTTGCCAACAGTACAACATCCCCTTTATCAAGGGTGTCAATTGCTTTTTTATATGCGTCGAAACCAACGAACTGACGTTCTTTTGGCACGTCAACTTTCTCTGGAAAAGCGTCAGAAAGTCCTTGATGTAAACCTTCGACTTTATGTGGAAAAACGTCCGCAAGAGCCCAAAGTTTGGTGTCACCTGCGGTTGAGAGCGCATTTATAGCGGCACCGCCGCCACGTCCTCCGCAGCCAACCAGAGCGATTTTTATAGTGTTCTTCTCGGCAGCATGAACTTTTGGAACCACTGAATTTAACGCTGTTGAAAACGTAAGAGCTGCACCTGCTACTGCGGTGCTTTTCAAAAAATCACGTCGGGAGTTAACAGTTTTTTTCATGGTGTTTTTCTCGTAAAATATTGGGGCTGGAAATTTAATTGCACTTAGTATATCATATTATCATGTTTTTTCCAATGCTGTTTCGACATTCCTCAATTTCTGTGCAGACACACAGACTCGAAAGATGAACAGACGTACTTTCTTAAAAAATACCGCGTTAACGGCAGCCGTTGTTGCTGCTCCAATTTTCATTCCACGCACTGTTTTCGCACAAAAAGGTCGGCCCGGTGCCAATGATCGTATTGGCATCGCCGGAATCGGCGTCGGAAGACAAGGAAGCGGCGTCCTGGCACAAGCTTGCCGGGATAAACGCGCAACTCCGATTTGCACTTGTGACGTTTGGAAATCCCGGTCTGAAGACCAAGCGAAGAAAAATGGTATGAAAGATGCCTATCAGGATTACCGTAAGGTACTGGATCGGAAAGACGTTGACGCCATTGTTACAGCAACAAATGAGCAGTGGAGATCAATTATTTGCGTAAATGCCGCCCTTGCCGGAAAGCATTTGTACGTTGAAAAACCGATCACGCTAACAATTGAAGACGGCGTTCTTATGCGGAAAGCGGCAAACCAAACCGGTATCATTTTTCAGTCCGGTAGTATGCAGCGTTCGATGCGGAAAAATTATCTCGCATGTAAATTCATTCGAGAGGGGAACATCGGTGCAGTCAAGGAGATTCACGCGGCAAACTACGAAAGCCCCTGGGTGTACAATTTTCCTGGCGAAACAGTGCCGACTGATCTCGACTGGGACATGTGGTGCGGGCCAGCTCCTCTTGTGCCATTTCATCCTGAAATATTCATTCCACGTGGCAAGCCCGGCTGGCTCACTGGTATTGAGTACTCCGGCGGCGAAATGACCGGTTGGGGCACTCATGGATTCGACCAGATTCAGTGCGCAATGGGACTCGACGAAACCGGACCAGTAGAAATTTTCGTCGAAGGAGACAAACTTGTTCCGCCTGTGTATGACAAAGCCGAGACTTTGAATCGTGGTCATAAACTTTGTTCGAAACCAAACTTGAGTTTTCGTTATGCAAACGGCGTGACCGTTAAACTCCTTGACCAGCCGATTGGTCGCGGCGGAGCTATATTCTTCGGCGAAAATGGCACCGTTACCATTGACCGGGACAAGATGGTTTCCGATCCGCCGGGACTTGCCGAAGCGTACTTGAAAGAAACGGCTGATGTGCAAATTCCAGGTCATGTAACAAACTGGATAGACTGCATTTACAGCGGTGAAAAACCGATTGGGCATCTCGAAACAGGAATTCGAACGGCCAGCCTTTGTCACATTTTAAACATTGCGAGATATGTAGGTCGCAATTTAAAATGGGACCCCGCAAAAGAAGAATTCGTTGGTGACGAAGAAGCAAACGCATATCTAAAACGTGAACATCGAGCAGGTTATGAACAACCGAAAGTTTGAAATGGTGCCAACATTTCTAATACGTCGCTGACACCTTGTTGGTATACGTTGCAAATTTTCGTTAATACTTTTGTTAGCCCCGGAGCCAGTGGTTTCCGGGTAAAACGCCGAGCTATTTATGCCTGGACGGCAGGTCCTTTATGCCTGGACGGCAGGTCCTTTATGCCTGGACGGCAGGTCCTTTATGCCTGGACGGCAGGTCTTTCGGCGGCCAACATTTATTACCGCAAAATTTTGTTTACGCTTACTACTGCGGCACCACCCAAAGTGGTCGGTTACAACTTTCTGCTGATAACTCAACTTCCAAATACTCAGGTTGTTGAGTTACTTTTACTTCATTACCTTTTGAGCCGAGAGTCGGACCTTGAGCGAACACTTTTACAGGCTTTTCCGATTTAAACGGTATTCTTACTGTTCCAGTACCGTTGAACATTATTTCAAACACAGCGCCACCTGACACCATCTGCTCTTTCGGAACCGGTGTGAAAACAATCACTGAAAGCGGTTTATCTGAAAAGGTTGTCGTCTTGCCGTTAATTGTTATTTGGTTTGTGTCGTTGCCTGCAAATCCTGTCAGATTTCCTTGTTGATCTGCCCGGAAAGTTAAATTTTGTGTTCCGTCATAATCGACGACAAAACCATTCACGGCGAAATTACTTAATTTAATGTTCGTCGGCGGCAGTGGATTTTTTTCCATAATCGCTTCATCTTCTTTGGCATTTCTTGCAAAGCCGCCGTTCCAATTTTCTTCGTATGCCTTCAAATGATTGGCAATGCTAACCGCTCCGTTTGGAAAACGGCAAACAATGTAATTTCCAGTTCTGGATAAGAATTCGGTATTGTCATTTTCAACAGCATTTGAAGTTTTTTCAGTTACGTTTTCGGAACCGCTGTTTTTAGTTCCTGGATATGCGCCAATTGCGTTCAACACGTCGAACCAGGTTCGTGTGTCGTAACCGAGGCTGCAAGACTGATTATCAAGCGGACGAAAACCCAAAAACGTCGCGCTACCACCTGCAGGATATTTTTTGTTGGTGCCAACAACACGCCTACCTACTTTGGCGACAATTTCTGTATCGTGTGAGTTTGGCACGGTTACCGGATAAATGTGGTCAACTAGAAAATGCGTAAGTATTATTTGCGGCTCGACGTTTTTGAGCGTTCCCTCAAAAGTAATTTTTCGTCCAGGTAACGGCATACCTTCCGTGCAGAGCGGCATGTAATCAACACCGAATATTTGCGACCACTTTGTATAAGCGTCTCCTCCTTCACGGTTTATAATCGGCACTGGTCCCGACCAAACGACTTTTCCACCTTGTTCTAAAAACGTTTGGATGATGTCAAGAAGTTTTTCAGATGGAAACGGTTCAAAAGTCATTACAAGTGTTTTGTAGTGGCGTCCCGCGATTCCAATTGTTCCGTTTTTGACCACGCCCATTTCAAGTAACTTCTGCTGCGTAATGTAATTTGCGTAACCATATTGGTTCATCCAACTGCCAAAACGTTCCTCTACTGATACGAGATCAATTGGATAAAGCATCAGCACATCAACATCGCGGTGAACCATTCCTTGCACATTACTGACGTGCGACTGAAGTACTCCAAAAGTGGTGGCGACGAGGTGTCGATAATGCGAAACCTGATTCGGCATACCCCAATGCGCTCCGTAAGAGTATGGTATATCATTGATCGAACCGGTTGAACACGCAATTGCCAAGCCGTAATAGTCGCGGTCAAGGAAACCTCCTTCAGCGTGATCGTTGCCGTTGCCTGTTAAAAAATCACCCCAACGGAAGTAATCCGAGCAGGCTGCCGCTGATTGCTGAACAGTGTTCGACCAAAGAAAATCAGATGTGTATTCGTATTTAACCTGATTACTTTGTACGCCTTGCGACGCAATCCACGCATCGCATGTTGGACTTTCCGCCCATGTAGCGTGTGCCCTTGATTCGAGCTGGTGTCCCATCCGTTTTTCTGCATGCCGTTTACCGTCAACCAAAATATCAGTTAAGCCATCCTGCAGGAACTCGTAGTACCTGCTTCGAAACAGGGCGGTTTCCCTGATTTCTTTGGGTGAAGCACCAAATGTGTGCATGACACCAAGCGGTGCCGAAATGTCATTAGCGTAATCTTCCTGTCCGTAAGTGAAATAAATCAGGTATTTGGCGAAGTCGCGATACTTTTCACCGTACTTTTTCGCAAATTTGTCAGCAAACCCTGGCGTCACGTAACGCATGGCAAACTGTCCGTGATCGTGATGGTTATAGTAGCCCCAGTCGGCCATTAAATGCGGCTCGTCAGAACAGAGTGCGTTCAAAGTGACACCAGCGTCGGCGTATCGATCAACCAATTTTCGCAGATATTCTTTCGCTTTGTCGGAAAAGAAATCCATCTCGGGCGTGCGATACGTTTGAACAACAAGCACCTTATTCAGGTCCGGTTTGTCAACCTTACCTTTACCATACACACGAATTCTGGTTGAAGGAATGTTTTCGTCGTGTGAACCAATAATTTCGACGTTGATATCATCAGTGATTTCTGTTATCAAATCTTCGGGCACAACATTGTACGGGGTGGCGTGCAAATTATGTTCACGGAAAGCGAATACACGAACAGGACCTGCTTCGATCTCGAATATCCCTTTATTATTGGCCCAACGGTTTTGACGCCAAAGTTCCACACTGTAAGCACCGGTTTTTGGGTCGCGAATTCCTTTTCTATACTGCATCCAAACACCGCTTTCGCCGGTTTCTTCACGGTAAGCACGACCAATTTCAAGTGGCGTCAGCAAACTCAGTTCGAGTCCCAAGCCGTATTGTGCCGCGAATTTACTAACCTTGGCGATTTTTTCGATGTATTCATCCATATCCGGCATCAGGGCGCGTTCGTGATCCTGACCTTGCCGATACTGTTGGAAAAAGTGGTCAAACGAAACGATAAGAGTTCTGGCTCCACTTGTTTTGGCCTGTTCGCACTTATCTCGCAGGCTGGCAATATCCTTGTCGAAAGTCAGACTCATATCAATTTTTTCATCTGGATTAGATGAAATCACCTCTAAATCGTGGTCGCTTGTGAGTATCACTGAATAACGAGGAATCGAAAACGCCCACTGCGCCGGATACGCAAGCAATTCGGTTGTGTAAACCTGTTCCGGCATACGATGTTCTGTTTCTTGTGCTGGCTTTTCTGCCGCACAGCATATTCCGACTGTTATAAAGAATGTTGAAACTAAAAGAACGATTAAGACGAATCGTTGTGTAAAAACCGCAAGCTGTTTTGTTAAATCTTTGTGTGGCATCATTTTGTGCTCCTGAAAAATGTATATACTGGCGCCCGGTACAACTGCATGTTTTCTATTATTAGGCAAGCTAAAGATAATCAGTACCAAACATTGAAAAACTCGGGAACAGAACCGACCAATTCACGCCTCGACAGCAGGTCGATTCCGATACCGAATTCGGCACAAGATACATTATGCATATTGTTTGACTGAAAAACAATGGCTTTTGAAAATAAGTTGTTCTTACACATAGACCTGATGTCCAGTAATCAAACCGTTTTTTCAGACTGAAATTTACACTTATGTCGTGTAAGGTAAAAAACGGAATAACCATTATAAATATTACACCGAGAAAAATACATGCGTTTTTTTTGGAAATTATTTTATTGGTGAAAACGATTGCACGCTTTTAAAAGTTATCATTACACATGTATTTTTGTAATACTCTACAAAAACAAATACCCTTTTCCTTTTTAAGATGAAACTTTTCTCAAACATTACCGGAGTCGGCATAATCGGTCTTTTTTTAACCACGATTATAGCCGTTAAACAAACCACCTGTTTTATGGGCAGCATTACAATTGCGTGTAATGAACAGGCTCAAGAGGTCGGATAGGTTACCTTTGGTTTCAGCAAATTTATACTATAAACTCAACGAAACGCAGCCACAACCGAGTCGTCGGCAAGTCTGCAAACGAGTGAGTTTGTGGTGTCAAATCTATAAAAATCGTCTAGTAACGCAAACTACTGTCAGAACAGTATTACTGATGTTTTCAAAAATTTTTTACCTTCGACTTTCTGGCGAGAAGCGAAACTGAATCGTAACAAGTCGATGTATTGCGAATTTTAGCTTAACGAACCAGCTCAAATTTTTCGCGCAAGTCAATAATGTCCAATCACATAAATAATTTTGTATTACTCCAGGAAGCGGAAAAACCGCTTGTCATCGTTGATCCGGAAACCGGGCATATTCTGTGGTCTAATGATCGATTTCAACACGACATCTGCGCGCCGAGTGACACCGCTGCGTGGACCATGTTCTGCAAGACATTTGAAGGAAACGAACAATTACTCGCCGAGTTATTATCGGCGAAACGCAATTTGGATCATACGCAAAAATTGTCGTTGCTCTCATTGGAATTTTCGGGATTAACAGCCGTGGTTGCAGTTTGGCCCTATCTTTTGAATGAACGTGAGGTGCTTGCATTAAGCGTTCAGAATATTCCGGCCAACTTCAAGTCTTCCAAAGCCGAGCGGGAACGACTTGACGTTCTAAAAAAGCGGAATAACGCATTGGTCGAACTCAACAAGAATCCGGCGTTGACGGCAGGTAATTTTAACGAAGCGGCGAAAGTAATCGCCAGAATTACGTGCGAAACAATGGTTCTCGAAAGTGCCAGAGTCGGGGTCTGGCTCGTTAGTGAAACCGGACTTGAAAATGTCCAGATGTACCGTTCTTCAACTCAGCAATTCGAGCGAGGTCCCACGCTTAAAAAAGCCGATTGTCCGGAATATTTCGAACTATTACATTCGGAGCGAAACATTGTGATCTGTGACACAATGACCGATAAACAGGTGCCGACGTTGGCTGCGGTCTATTGTGCCGACGGTGTTCGTGCCTTGCTGGACAGTCCGATTCGAATTGATGGCGTTTCTATTGGTGTCGTTTGTGTTGAACATGAAAGCACACCACGTGAATGGACTTTGGAAGATCAAATTTTTGTCGGCTCAATGTCCGATGCCGCCGCTATTGCTTATGAAGCGAGCCGACGTCGTGAAAGTCAACGCCGAATGGAAACATTGGTGTCAAATCTGCCCGGCATGGCGTTTCGATGTCGTAATAATCCTCCAGACTACACAATGGAATTTGTAAGCGGAGGTTGGAAAGACATTTCTGGATACGAAGCCGACGACCTCATCGAAAACAAAAAAATGAAGTATTTCGATGTGGTGCATTTGGATGACCAGGAGCGGCTTAGCAAAGAGAATACCGATACGTTAGTTAACGGAAGACCACTTGAAACAACTTATCGGATAATAGCCAAAGATGGCACCATCCATTGGGTCTGGGAACGAAGCCGCGTGGTTGAAATTGACCCAGATAATCCGAATTACAGTATTTCTGAAGGGTTCGTCACGGATATTACGGAACGTCGACGTTTAGAAGCCGCGGAATTGGCAAGTCGGGCAAAAAGCGAGTTTCTGGCGAACATGAGCCATGAAATTCGTACTCCGATGAATGGTGTGATCGGTTTGACAGATTTACTTTCGTTTACATCTCTTTCTCCACTTCAAGACCAATATGTTCAAACAATCAGACAAAGTGCGAACTCGTTGCTTTCGGTAATCAATGATGTTTTGGATTTTTCAAAAATCGAAGCCGGCAAAATGAAACTAGAAAACGTTACATTTGAACCCCGGCAGCTATTTGAGGATGTTTGCGATTCGCTCGCTGTTCAAATTCATAACAAAGGACTGAAAGTTGTTTTGATGCTTGATCCGGAAACTCCCCATTTATTGACGGGAGACCGTGTGCGTTTACGCCAGGTTATGGTGAATTTACTTGGCAACGCCGCCAAATTTACGGAAAAAGGTGATATCATAATTCGTGTTCGACAATTTCAAACTGACAAAAAAATTTGTACTTTAGATGTAACAGTCGAAGACACCGGTATCGGAATCGCCCCAAATAAAATTGCTTCACTTTTCGATCCCTTTGAGCAGACCCATTCTAAAACAACGCGTCATTTTGGCGGCACCGGTCTCGGACTTTCCATTAGCAAAAAATTCGTTGAAATGATGGGCGGTGAAATTTCCGCAAAAAGTGAAGTTGGTGTCGGCTCGGCATTTCATTTTACAGTTCAGATGACTATTCCGGACGAGTTTCAAGACGTTACCGAAACATTTCGTCCGCTACAAGGTTTGAATATCATCGTTTACGAACCTCATGCTTCAACTCGTGAAGCCATTGTTCGTCTGTTGAAAAATTGGGGTGCCGTTGTGACTTGTTCCGAGTCTTTGAATTCGCTCAAGACATTATTACGCGATTCCGATCAGGAAGAAGATTATCATTGGGCGCTGATAGATGTTGACCAAGACAGAAAACGGTTGGAATCGTTTTTATCCCTGGTTCTTAACGAACCGCAAAATCAAGATTTGCATTTGACACCAATGTTTTCGCTTGGTATGATTGTCGACATTGAATCTTTTTCATTGCCGGGAATGCGCGGTTATCTGACGAAACCAATTCGCTCGTCTAAACTTATACAAATTTTTTCTGAAGACAAAAACGAAAGTGACACCGCAATAAAAGAAAATAATGAACACATTGATTTCTCATCGTCAAAACCCGACTCATCCGATTCGTTACAGATTCTGATTGTCGACGATGTGAAAGTCAACCTTATGGTTGCGTCGGCAATGCTGACGTCACTGGGACACAATGTCGAGACAGTGGAAAATGGCCGACTGGCACTTGATGTATTAAAAGAACGCGACTTCGACATGGTTTTCATGGATTGTCAGATGCCGGAGATGGACGGTTACGAATGCACTCAACAACTGAGAAAGCGGGAATCCGGCGTTCGTAACAACAATATTCCAGTTATTGCAATGACAGCATTTGCGATGAGCGGAGACCGCGAAAAATGTCTCGAAGCAGGAATGAATGATTACATAACCAAACCTGTTAATCGTGACACCATACGCGATGCAATCCTTCGATGCAAGAGCGAAAAGTCCAATTTTTCATGAAGTATACCTTGCCCTTTGGTATCCGGCTTCGGTACAATTCCGGTTAAACAGGAACAGGGTACGGAATTTTTCACACGTTTGTTGGAAGTTCCGTGCCCTGTTTGTTTTATGCGTGCAAGTCTGCACAAACATTCTGTCTATTAATCGCAAAGTTCAAATATTTCGGCTACTTCTTTGTAGCTGATGCAACCTCGTTCTCCAAGTTTTGAACCTCTGCTTTCGAACCGTGCAACGATTTCTCGTGCGATATCATCTGTTAATCCGTAATTTGCTTTCGTTGCGTTCATTCCGACACTGCGGAAAAACTCTTTGGTTTTTGCAATAACAGCGTCAATCATTTTATCACGGTTCGGCTCATTGATACCATACACCCGTTCTCCAATTTGTACAAGTTTGTCGCCTTTGTTCTTTCTTTGGTGTTGCCAGACCGCAGGAAGAATCAACGCGAGTGTTTGTGCATGGTCGGCACCAGTAAATGCAGTGATTTCATGTCCGATCATGTGGGTTGTCCAATCTTGTGAAACGCCACAATTTATCCAGCCGTTAAGCGCCCAAGTCGCGGCCCAGCAAATGTTTGCGCGAACATTGTAATCATTCGGGAGTTCAATTGTTTTCGGTCCCTCTTCCAGAAGAACAGAATAAATTGCTTCCGCTTGTCTATCTTGGAGCGGGGCGTTATCCGGGTATGTCATATATTGCTCGGAAACATGAACAAAGGTGTCAACGATACCATTCGTGACCTGACGGGGTGACAGCGAAAAATTCGTTTCCGGGTCGATAATCGCAAACTGCGGGAACACTTTCGGCGATGCAAATGCTAACTTTTGTTTTGTCGATTCCCTTGATATCACAGCAAATGCATTCATCTCTGAACCAGTTGCCGGTAATGTTATTACAGAACCCAACATAACAGCGTCATCAATTATTGCGCCTTTTTCTAAAATGTCCCACGGATCCGCACCTGAGTATTTTATTGCAGCAGCCATGAATTTTGTTCCGTCTAGAACCGAGCCGCCACCAACAGCCAACAAGAAACCAACGTTTTCTTTTTTGGCAATATCAACGCCTTTCATCAGCGTTTCGTATCGCGGGTTAGGCTCTATGCCGCCGAACTCAATTACCTTATGGTTCTTAAGCGCAGAAACAACTTGGTCGTAAACGCCGTTCTTCTTGATCGACCCGCCGCCAAAAGTAAGCATCACT
>JBOFQC010000366.1:0-4777 GCA_051660725.1 Thermoguttaceae bacterium | reverse complement strand
GCCCGGTGAAAGTGATAAGCACTTCAGCAGAATGCGAGGTCACTTGAAAATGATGTACCACACCTCTTTGGTGGTGAGTCAAACGCTGGATATTAACCGACTATTAAATCGTATAATAGATTTGATTTTCGACTGGGTGCAAGTCGATCACGTTTGCGTGTTTTTATACAACGAAGATGAAAAATTAATACCAAAGGTTTACCGGGTTCGTGATCCAGATGACGCAACAAATGAAAAAAACAACACTCCGGATATAACGAACAAGCCGGATATATCAGATAATCCAGATATAATTCACGGCCCGGATTTAACGAACGATTACAAACAAGCTACAGGAGATAAGTCTGCGACAAATGAAAAACCGTCGACGCAATACAATTCTTTAAAAGTCAGCCAAGCCATTCTTAAATACGTATTGCAAAAAGGTGAAGGCGTCATCACAAACGACGCAAAAATGGACGGGCGGTGGAATTCCGACTCTTCTGATGCCAGTGATGTTATTCACGAAGCTATCTGTGTACCGATGCGGGGACGTTACGGTATTATTGGCCTGATCTATCTAGGCACATATACTAAAATTGGCGAAGGAGCCGAACCGCAACACCGTTTAACGCGAGACCACTTGAAACTCATGGGAGCGATTGCGCACCAGACGGCTCTTGCGGTTGAGGACACTCGGTATTATCGCGGAATGGTTCACGCTGAACGCTTGGCCGCTATTGTTCAAACGGTAGCTGCGCTTTCGCACGACATTAAAAACATGATGCAGGGGATGTCCGGCGGAAGCTACCTGATCGAACAAGGAATTGCCACGCAAGATATGGCTAAAGTAGCAAAAGGTTGGGAAATTGTGAGTAAAAACCAAAACAAAATCTCCAATCTTGTGATGGACATGTTGAATTTCACGAAAAAAAGCAAACCGGAATTTGCTCATGGAAATGTCAACCGAATTGTTGGTGATGTGGTCGAACTGATGCAGGGAAGATGTCACGAACCGAAAGTCGATTTGATTTTGGAGCTGGACGAATCAATACCGAATTTTTACTTCGACGAGAAACTCCTTTCACGAGCTGTTACAAATTTGGTCACAAATGCAATTGACGCAGCGACTGAGCGAATTAATAACGCGGATGAATTCGATGTGTGCGAGAATGAGCAAAGTAACGATATTGAAGCCGACCAACCTCAGCATCAACCAACGGTCAAGGTGACAACTCTTATGGGAGAAAAGTTCAACCGTATTCTGATCATCGTCGACGATAACGGGCCCGGCATCATTTCGGAAGAGTTGAACCAGTTTTTCAAACCGTATTTCCCATCTAAAAAGAACAGCGGTACCGGTTTAGGACTGGCGATTACACAAAAAATCATGCACGAACACAACGGAAGTGTTATTATTGCCAATTCTCCATTAGGAGGAGCGAGATTTATTCTTGATTTGCCTTTGCTTCTCTCGAACCTAGGTGATAATGCGCACTCAAAAATAAAGACAGATTTTCACGAACCAAACTCTGATATCGACGATTCCGCACACGGAACTTCAGAGTGATTTTGCCTACCTTCCCCGCCAACTGACGTTGGCGACTCGCTTTTGATGTTTGGGGCTTGTCGTTAAATTACATATCTGCCGCTGTCGGGGTGAATTTGCATTTATCTGTTACGAGCCATGAATCGTTGGTTTTTTCAAGTTCCACCTCGAAAAAAACTCTTGCGACGCCGGAAACGCCGTTAAAGTCACCTCCCGACTTCGTTTTGTAATGCACAACGCCCGTGAAAGTGATAATTGCAGTCGGCGGCGCTGTGTGATTATTCGACTTTACTTCCAGATCGTAAAATTTCGCACTGGTAATATTGACGAACTTCATGTTAAATTCGGCCTTGATTATCGTGCTTGTCGCTTGCGGAGAGATGAATTTTTTTACTGCTTCGATATCATTTTTCTCAATTGCTGCAGTAAGATTCTTAAGCATACGGGACACCGACTTGTAGTCCGTTTCCACGTAATTGATTACGAGATACCCAGCCGCAAGAATAGCGAAAACCACGCCTGCCGTGATTCCCAGAGTTGGGAGTTTTCGACTGTTCATGTAAAGCGAACCACCAACTGCTGCGACAACCAGTGCCAGAAAAAGCCAAATCCAAATCGAATCCGTAAATATTGACATTATTTATTTCGCGAAAATGTTATGAAATCACCACTTAGGTTGGTGCCGTTTTTTATTTTTTGTCCGTTAGCCGCCGAGCCCTGCTCGTCATTGTACCTTTTGTATAACCCCTCGGAGCAGCAGGGCTAACAACGACTTTTGTGTCACCAATTTACTAAAAATTTTCTTGTTATGCAATAATGCTAAAATTATCAATTTATCGGACGCCATTGACAAGCATTAATCTGCAAGTAGAATTTTGCTCGTTGAAAAAATGCGTTTGGTGATGTTTCCTGTAAAAAAATGAAGCAAGGAAAAATAAATAAAAGAATTAACGCAAACGCTTGATAATAAAACCTAATTACGAATATGTTGTCTAATAAACAAAACGTACTGAATACCGCTTACGAGTTTTATTGGTGGTGGCGCACTGATAATGCTCCGGTAAAAGGTGCGTAACAAGTGTTTGGAGACACCATTCGTCTTACATAAACTTTCTGTTACCTGAAACCGTGAGCCGCAAAAGCTGACGGTTTTTTTCTTTTCTTGGTCTCTGTAAAAAATCGGTAAAAGGAAATTGTGAGTTTTTTCGGTTCGCCAATTTCGTTCCTTTTTGTAAATATACTGTTCAACGTCATTAAGTTGATATTTCCAATTCCGGAATTTGCGAATGTAATAACAATGAAACCAACGAAACTTCGGTAAACGAAGCCGACCAACGGGAGGCGGAACACTTCACGCGAAGCGCACCGCCATGCCGTGCTACGGTATAATTTACATATCAATCCAACTAACTTCAAACTCAAAAATCATGCAAAAATACATTGTGTTGATGTCTGGCGCTGTAATACAGTTTTTTCTCGGAAACCTTTATCTTTGGAGCGTATTGGTAAAACCGGTATCAAATCACTTCAATTGGGACACAGAAGAAGCGAAACTTACAGCGTCGATTATGCTCGGATTCTTTGTGCTCGGCGTTCTACTTGCCGGGCGGTTACAGCTTCGATTTCTCACGCAAACTGTAACCTTGCTCGGCGGTATCTTGTTCGCGGCGGGAATGTTGGCAAGTGCATTTGTGCCGGTTGGATATGGTTACGCATTATACGTTACTTACGGCATGATAAGCGGACTCGGTGTCGGGCTGAGTTACAACGCGATTATATCAACTGCGCAAAAGTGGTTCCCCAAAAATCGTGGGTTTGCGGCTGGTGTCAGCGTCAGTGCGTTTGGATTTTCTGCGGTTGTGTTCGCTCCGCTTTTAGAGTTACTCACCTCAAAATTCGATGTAACTTTCGTATTTATAATTCTTGCCGCGACATTTATTACTGTTGTGTTGCTCCTGTTCAGATTCGTTCGAATGCCAACGGAAGCTGAACTCGAACAGAAAGTGGAAACGCAACAAAATACGTCGCCACAAACCAACAAATCGGCAAAAAAAGATTTACTTGCGAAGAATTCGGAGGCGGATGCACAGCCAGATTACACGACTATGCAAATGTTACGCACGCCGATTTTCTATCTCATTACGGTTTCGATTATGTTGGGCACGTCGGTGTTCATGATCATAAATCCTTCAATTAAAACACTTGCCATTGAACGTGGTCTGTCATCTTACACCGCGATTCTGCTCGTTATGCTTACAGGAATAGCAAATGCGTCGGGAAGATTGATTATTCCTTTAACGTCTGATAAATTCGGACGTGAGAGTGTGACACTTTTTTGTATGATCGGCTCGGCTCTGCTTGCCGTCTCGCTATGTTTCGCGCAAGGTTACGCCTTGATGTTGGTGATACCACTGATTGCTCTGTTTTACGGCGGATATTCTGGTATTTATCCAGTCATAACAAGCGATTACTTCGGCATGAAGTATTTCGGCTCCAATTACGGAACCGTTATGCTCGGCTTTGCAACGTCAGCGCTTACTTTGCCGTTTGTGTTGCATTATATCAAGCCCGATTTTTACAAATTTATCACGCTTGCTTGCGTTGCCAGTGGTGCCGCAATTGCAATGGGAACTTTACTATATTTGAAAATCACGAACCGAGCAAAAACTGAAACAACGAAATAAAGTAACCGTTCATGGTTTTTTAAGGAGTTAGAAGTTAGGAGTTAGACTTCAGATAATTGCGAACAACTTGCTCACCTGCTCACCTGCTCACCTGTTCACCTGTTCACCTATCTCCTAAATTCTGCCGTGAACGGCTGCAAGTATCACAACCACGTACAAACAATTACAAAAAACATCTACCTCAACAAAATGACCACTACAATGCAAACAACAAATGACGGAACCCTGGTAACCACTCCTGAATTACTTTCGCAAGACGAACTTCGCGCTTCTCAGGAAAAACGGCTGCAAAACACAATTTCGCAAGTGCTCAAGCACAACGATTACATGCGAAAAAAATTCGCCGCAGTTGGTGTCGATCCGGACATGCCCGGCGAAAAGTTTTCGCTTTCCGACATTGAGAAGCTGCCAACAATTTCCAAAGCGGATTTTCGTGACACATACCCGCTCGGATTAGGTTGCGTTCCGAAAGAGGAAATACGTGAAATCCATGCGTCTAGCGGCTCAACGGGTGTGCCGGTTGTCATGCCGTACACAAATTCCGACCTGGACCAATGGGCCGACT
>JBOFQC010000365.1:0-3717 GCA_051660725.1 Thermoguttaceae bacterium | reverse complement strand
CAGGATCATCTTTGGCTGGTTCGCTGAACATGCTCAAAAAATTATTTTCGAAATCTGTATCTTTCGACGCCCAGAAAACCGTTGACGCGTCTCCAACCTGCATACGGTTATTCGACCCTTTTGCAAGCATGGTGTTAATCGCAGTGGAAAACGCAAACGCTGCCCGCTTGCCAATTGGAGCGTTTGCACCCTGTTTTTTGTTAAACGATTCAAACGCATCAAGGTTGAATCCTACGATGGCACCGCCAATAGTGTTTCCGCCCCATAATCCTTTGATCTTGGCATGCGTTTGCTCAAGCAAATCGGTTTCACCGCTAATCAAACATGTGATACCGTTCTTTTTGGAAATAGAATTATTCTGTGTATTCAACCGAGCAATTGCTTTACGAACTTTTGGTGAATCAGAAAGAATGCCCGGCTTACCTGCTAATTTAAAGACAAGAAACTTTCCTTCTTTTTTCAGATTTTCCCATTGGTCAAACGCTTCTAAACGTTTTAATTTATCAGGAAGATCAAGAAATTTTTTGAGAGCGAGTAAACCAACATCATCACAATTGCCGAGTTTTTGTAATTCTTCTTTAAACGCTTCGTGCTGTTTCTCAACCCGATCCGGTTTTCCTTTTAGCACGACACCGAGAGCATATTCTGGCGAATCCCAAAGCATATTTGCTGAAATTCCAACGGTTCGTACTACTGATTGTGGCAGTAAAAATTTTTTGGCGGCTTTGCTTTTTCCTGTTCCTTCAATGGTGGACTGAATATCAACCGGTTCACCGTCTGGATTCAACACGACGATGTAATAGATTTCTTTACGTTCCCAGCCGGGCGGAGCGATATCAGACTCTGAATCGGTAGCTTTCCGTTCGTAATACTCTTTAAGTGCTTGTAAAATCATATTTTATCCTTTCACCAACTCCGTATTAGTCCGGTCGGGAACTTCAATGACACCGCTTTGCATTTCCGCTTTGAAAAACAACGGACGAATATCATTCGGATCACTGAAATCCATATCGTAAAGCATCCACCCCAAATCACGGGTTTCGTTAATCGGGTCTACAGATTCGGTCTTGGGATCAACCAGTCGCACATCAGCGGCAAATTCGCGGCAACCGAGGTACGGTTTGTGAAACCACTGCCCTTTCTTTGCCCGGCGTTCGAACATTGCGGCGTATTTCGCTTCGCTTTCATCTGAGCGAGCCGGTTCTTCGCGCATCTTTTGCCAATCGTTGTATTCTTCGAAGTCGTTTTCGAGCAGAAATTCCGGTACAGGAAAATAAGACTTGGCACGTTTTTCAGGCTGAATGTACTCAAACTCAGCGTTAATCCAATATTTTACGTCTCGCAGAAAAAGCCCTGCTCGTTGTTGCCTCGCTTCTTCGATGAAAAATCCGGTACTTTTCGCCGACGCAATACTACCAACCTCGTTTCTACGCAAGGAAATCCAGTTGATCGGGTTAAGAATTCGAATCTGTTTAATCTTCCAAAAAATAGCCGGCTTCCAGAAAATTGCGTCAAAAATCGCTCTCGCTGCCGAAGGTGTTGGCACGTCGTAACTGACACGTTCAACTTTCATTTCCGGCCGCGTGAAGCAGGCGAAATCCCCGCTCACCTCCAGCCAAAATCCGCGTTTGGACATTTTTGTCTCCGTTATATCTTTGCATGATTTTTTTGCTTGCCCCGAAACCCTATCTGGGAAGCATCGCCGAGCAGGGCTCGGCGGCTAACTTTCTTTACTCAAAAAAACATCCTGACGGTCAGTTACTCCTTCCGGACAGACTGAAAACGCATCAAAACATGTACTTTCACAATAACAAATGTACGCTAACATAAGTATTGTGTGTGTAATGGTGTTTAATATCTCCTAGGAACACAATTTTGGTAGTTTCTTGCTCTTGCGTAAATTTATCAATCGTCTTTTTAGCTCTTCTACATTATACTTGTTAGGTAAATCTGGGTATTCTCTTTCCACTCTAACGTAAAACTCTTGAAATTTGTCGTTGTCTGCCACTAAACTATCCGAAGGGATTTTAGTAACACGATATACTCGAGCAATTACATCATCTAATAATTTAATTTTCGTTGTTTCCATTCTCTTAATGTGTAAGGTTTTTACTTATTAATTTACAAATACAGCAATAAGCGTAATGATAAACAAAATTGTTTTATAGTCAATATCCTTGTTGAAATATTTTTTTGGTGTATTTTCTTATTGTCACGAACTACTAGTGAGTGTGGATTGAAACTCTTAATGTGTTAAGGTTTTTTACCTTATCAAATTGTCGGGGGCCGAGTCGCATCTTCGGCTCCCGCTTTATTATTACTATTCAAATCACCATTTCTCCGGCCGTGAGTTGTGATTTTTCTATATCTAATCCATATACATAATCGTAGCCGCTGTCAATACTTTGGTAAAATATTTCAAACTTCTTCCCGAAACATTCGAGCGGCATAATGATTCCAGAAGTGGACAACTGTTCCCAAATCTGCGTAGGCACATTCACTGTATAACGCTGCAATTTTCTCATCAGCGATTTATGCGGCCCCTCATTTCGTAACCTCTCGATAAGTTGCGGACTCTCGGCGTACTTCACGATAACTGGAACTGTACAATTATCGTCTATAAGACGAAATTCACTTGAAACGTATCGGAAATAAACGCTACCATTTTTATCAGGAGTAAGCAATTTCACTAGCTCATTTCCGCTATCAATAATTTTGTCGTAAAACAAATCGAAAAACGTACTGTAAATTTCCGGATCATGAAAATTAAGTGGATCACCAGACGTTAACATCTCACGAGTTGTGTCTTCGCCTTTCCGCAACAGTCCGAGAGGTGCCGGCTTCGGAGGTACAAAAATGTATACATCACCGCAATCTTTGAGCTTCCCTTCTCGATTACAGCGTCCCGCAGCCTGGACAATTGAGTCAAGTCCAGCCATTGCCCGAAAAACCACTGGAAAATCAATGTCAACTCCCGCTTCGACAAGTTGCGTACTTATCACCCGAAGCGGTTTGATGCCAGCTTCCAACTTCTTTTTTATCCCGTTCTCACCGGAGATCACGTCGCTTCTGTGAGCCGCACACATCAAAGCCGAAAGATGAACAACATTGGGGTCGTATTCCTTTACCAGCTCGTACAATTCACGACAATCCCTGCGTGTGTTCACAACACAAAGAACCTGCTGGTGTTCTTTGATCCGCTCAGCTATTTCTTCCCAATTACTGTGCTCGTTCAGGTTTTCAGGAAAATGGTACTCGACTCGTTTGAGCTTTTCGTAATATTTTTGCGGCTCGGATACAATTTCAGTCGTTTTATTCAACTTCGGAAGCGTGTCCGGCAAATCCGAAAACGCCGGCTGCGTTGCCGTGCAAAGGACAATACTGGTTTTAAAGTTCTCTGATAAGTGATTTAGAACTTCAATACATGGTGTCAAATATTCCGGAGCTATAAGCTGTGCTTCGTCAAGAATAATGACACTGCCGGGCACGTTATGCAATTTACGGCATTTACGTGGTTTCGCGGAGTAGAGGGACTCGAAAAATTGCACATTCGTGGTGACAATAATCGGGGCGTCCCAGTTTTCAGCGGCCAATTCCAAAGCGTCCGGCAATGTGTCGTTTTCATTTTCTTTTGGCCGTTCAAAATTGCAGTGGTGTTCAAGAACATTTTCGTCGCCAAAAATTTAGCGAAGAACCTTTGCTGTCTGTTCAATAATA
>JBOFQC010000364.1:0-6524 GCA_051660725.1 Thermoguttaceae bacterium | reverse complement strand
TTCAGAATGTACGGAGCGGTTCCTTTAACCAGATTTATCGCTCCAGAGGGGCACACAGCGGCTATTGCACACTGGTTACACTGTAAACAGACCTCCTGATCGATCTGCAAATAAAGCGAACCGTTACCAAAAGCAGTGCAACCTTCCACGCATAATCCACAGCCGACGCAAAGACTCTTATCAATGTTGTACTCAAATGACGGGCCTTCAATGTGCGAACGGCTAATCGCGCTGGTTGGACAAAGCTGCATATCCGCTCCCGTATGTAGAGAAGACAGATCGGCTTCCGGTAGAAAATAACCGGTACAAAGCTCGCAATACCCGCACATGGCAAAGTTGTGGAAACACTTCGCCGCGGAAATATTCAAAACGCAGTTATTCGCGCACAAACCGCAGGCGGTGCATTTGTTCGGGTCGATCTGCCAAACAAAACCATCTGCACTGGTCCGTTTTTTCATTGCGAGCGCAACACCGGCTCCACCAACACCGAGCAGTGCGGCACACCGACAACTTGTTTTTAAAAATTCTCGACGTTTCATTATATTTTAATATTCAGGCATCAGCTAGGAAAATGCACAGACAATTGACGGAAATTTACCGTTATTTTGTACGGATTCGTACACTTTCCCTATGTGCGGTCAAGCCTTCAACCGTGGCAATTACATCAATGTCCGGGCCGAGATTCGCAAGTCCTTGCTCCTCGAAGTGAATAATGCTGTTCGCCCGTAAAAAATCGTTACATGTCAGGCCGCTCGCAAACCGGGCAGTACCGCTGGTCGGTAAAACGTGTGACGGTCCCGCAGCGTAATCGCCAACTGCGACTGGCGTGTAATTCCCAAGGAAAATCGCACCGGCACAATTGATTTTGTCGGCCAATTGCACCGCGTTTTCAGTCGCAATGTGCAAGTGTTCCGGCGCAATTTGGTCGGTCAACTGACACGTTTCGTCTTCGTCTTTGGCCAAAATTACAGCTCCGAACTCCTCCAAACTTTCCTGAGCGAGAGCTCCTCTTTCCAATTTTGCGCATTTTTCCTCTATTTCCCGAACCGCAGCTTCCAAAGCGGCACTGTCCCAACTAATCAGGATGCTTGCGCCTGGAGCGTGTTCAGCCTGCGCCAACATATCATAAGCGGTAAAGTCGGCACGGGTAGTCGAATCGACAATCACTACCACTTCGCTTGGACCAGCAATTGAATCGATATCCACTTCGCCGTAAACCCGTTTTTTGGCCAATGCAACGAATAAATTGCCCGGGCCGACAATTTTGTCTACCCGCTCAATTCCTTCGACTCCGTATGCAAATGCGGCCACACCTTGTGCGCCCCCCATTCTGTAAACTTCGGTAACTCCAAGCTCACAGCAAGTGGCAAGCAAATCGACGTTGTACGCCCCGAACTGCGTCGGAGGGACCATTAGAGCGATTTCCTTGACCCCGGCAGTTTGGGCCGGCACTACTGTCATCAAAACGGAAGACGGATACGCCGCCGCACCGCCGGGCACGCAAACACCGACACGTCGCATCGGCCTGTATCTCTCGGCAAGGTAGCCGCCGGGCCGTTCAATTCGGACGTCACGGTGCAAAATCGCTTCTTGGAACACACGAATATTATCCCTGACATTTCGCACCGAAGCCAAAAATTCCGGTCTGGCATTCTTGTGAGCGTCCTTTAGCTCCGATTCGCTTACACGAATTGTTTCCGCAGTGAGGTCCGCTCTATCAATTCTTTTACAGTAATCCAGAAGTGCGGAAATTCCATTATTCTCAATGTCGGCGCAGATTTTACCTACAACCTGGTCTGGTGAAAGCGATTCACCGAAGATTTCGAGAGTCCGTTTTCTGCCTGCTGGCGAAACCACGTCACCCCGAGGACTGAGTCGACGACGTAACTCATCCATTTTGGCTGTTATGTCGTCTTTGCGTGAATCAATACGTAAAATATTCAAGGCAATTATTGACCTTTGCGTAAATTTTTTTATTCAATTTTTATTCAAAAAATCCTAAAACCGTTGTTTCGTTCAGGTACGGCTTGGCTTTCGGAAGTGATCTGTCAACAAACGGACTCGGTTCTTTCGCAAATTTCGCAATGTACGAACCGGGAATCAGATTCCTGATAACGCCGCTGTCAAATGATGTAGAAGCACTTGCCCACGTATCGAAACGGCTGAACGGCACCATCAACAACTCGTCAAATTGTACTGTGTTTTTGGTAGCACCAATCTTTGTCTCTTCAAGTTCTTTTCTGTCTCCAGCGGCAATACTTTTTACCGTGTAAAGCGTACCATCAGGCGAACAAACGGTCAAGGTGTCGATGTTTACTCCGAGATGATTAGAAACGGTTGGTTTCTGCTCCGACCAATTGAATTCCAGCCGTTCCTTCCTGCTTTCGGCCTTTCGGAACCCAAAGTAAGACGGGACACGTGGACTTATCCAACCACTGGTCAACTGCTGTTCACCACCTGGTTGCGTCACAATACTGAATTTTTGCGAGACTTTATCACCGATATATATCGCGTCCGTGCCGCTGCTGAAAGATAATCCGTTGCTCGGCGTAAGCGTCGAATAAAAGCCAACTGTACCGTATGTGATCGCTTCGCCAGACCGTTGATCGAGAACCGTGACGCTTGTTGAACTTTCTGTCTTTACGAACCCTTCCTGCATAATTGTTGTTCCAAGCACCAAACCGCTAGTAATAATCGAAATCACCGGAACGGTCCAGAGAAGCCAAATACGACGATTTTTCATCGAGAGAACGAATAAATTCACAGGCCCAATTACAACCGCGAAAACAATAATAAGCACCGCGATTAAACGAACCGGCACAGCAACCGATTTCGTGGCAGGCAAGGCTTCCACCATTCTTCGTGAATCGCTAAAGAAGCCACCTGTTGAAGAACCGCCGCCGTACATTCCCCTCCCCATGTGCATGTTGTGCATCATATTACCGGGCTGCATTGCAGTTACCCAACTGCCACTACTCCCTACTGTTTGATTGCGGAGTAGTTCAATAATGCTTTTTACGTCGTCAGCACTGTTTTTCAAACTTTCGGCACTATGATCCAAAACATAAACCGTTCCAAATAGAGCGTAAAATATTTTTCCTTGTCCTTCAATTGAACTTAATTCGGTCCATTCTTTTGGTGTTTGCCAGGAATTCCCGATAACACATAGAATCCCGCCACATTCGACGAACCGTTTTAAAGCGGTAAACGCAGGCAACGGCATTGAAGATATTTCTGCATCGGTCATCACAATTGCGTCAAATCGTGTCAGAGCGAGCCAATTATCACTCCATTGGTCAGGGTCAGCGTCAGCCCGCCAAAGATTAAGCTCAAAAATAGTAGGCCCTCGTTTACCGCCGCCCATCATACCGCCGCCCATGCCACCGCTGACCATATCAGCAGAATCCCCAATAATCGCCATTTCCTGCGTGTTACCACTATCAGAACCGGACGATGAGAAACCTGTTCTGTCACCTTGTGAAATAAGGTCACGTAAAGGTGTCGGAGTAGCACCACTTACAAGAACTTGTGCATTTGAGGGTTCAACAGAATAATGCACGCCCCCAGATGAAAATGTAGATGTAGTCGCCAAATGCATACCAATACTGTACGGGTCACAGTGATAAGAACTAAGCGACATCTTTAATGTGTTCCGCTGCGTGGTTCGGTTAATTCGTACAGTTGCTTCCAACGAATATCCCATTGAAACGGCAGGTTGAAGAATGCTTAACACAGCCGATTGGCCCGCTGGCACCTCGACATAGCCAGTCGCGCTTACAATCCCTTGGTTAGAAGATGCGTTCTGTTTTATGCTGATTTCGACCTTTTTCGTGTCTGAGGCACTCTTATTCTGAACGCGAAAACGGTGCTCGACATAACCGTGAACCGTTCCTGGATTACCTGAACTCGGGGTAAACATCGGTAAATAATTTACCGACACATTCCCGTTTTCATAATCCTCGGCGATAACATTCCTTGTATTTGCAACAAGACCGGCAAATAAACAAACGGCAAGAATAATTATGTACTGCACGTGTTCAATACGTTGCAGCTTACTCGCTTTGAAAACCCTTACTTTTCCCGCAGGGTAAAGTAAGGACAACTGCGGTTTAATGACTACGCATGGTAAAATGTTTCGCATAAGTCGAAATATATGGTTGAAATCGCAGAAGACAGGAGTTAGGTGACAGGCGAGCAAACTTATCACCTATCACCTATTACTTATCACTTATTTTTGCCGTTGCTCAAAAACTCGTTTATCCGTTTTTCGGTCCATTCGGACATAGTTTGCAATAGCACGAACAAGACCGGCGTGACGAAAATGCCGACCATTGTTTCGGTCAACATACCGCCACAAACAGCGGTACCAATCGCACGTCGACCAGCAGCACCGGCACCCTTGGCAAACACGAGCGGCAACACGCCGAGAATAAATGCGTACGAAGTCATCATAATCGGACGTAAACGTAATCGGCCCGCTTCGTACGCAGATTGTATAATACCTTCACCTTCCCGCCGCTTATCTCGTGCAAACTCAGTAATCAAAATCGCGTTCTTCGCTGAAAGTCCGACCATGAGTACCAAACCGATCTGAGTGTAAATATTGATCTCCGGCATAGTTCCGGTGAGAACCGCACGGAAAACAACGCCGGCCAAAGCGCCAGACACTCCGAGCGGCACTGCCATCATTATGATAACAGGTGTCGACCAACTTTCATACTGGGCGGCCAAAACCAAAAAGCCGAAAATAATCGAAAGTGCGAAAACAATAGCAGTCGAGCTTCCGACATTCTTTTCCTGATACGACATACCACTCCAATCGTAACCGAAACCATCCGGAAGTGATTCACATATCTGTTCGGCCAAAGCCATACCTTGACCAGATGTTTTATCAGGTCGCTTAATCAATCTAATCGAAGCTGAAGGGTACAAATTGAATCGAGTCAACATTTGCGGACCTACATCAAGATCAACCGTCGAAAAAGAGCTGAACGGAACCATTTTACCGTCTTTGTTCTTAACTCGATAATTCAATATTTCATCCGCATCTACACGGAAGTCACCCTCCGCAAGAGTCATTACGCGGTAAACCCGGTTAAAAGCGTTGAAATCGTTCACATAAGCAGAACCAAAATATGCCTGCAAAGATGCGAAAACTTCCGATAATGATATGTTGTTGATAAAAACTTTCTGTCTATTTATATCCAAATAAAATCTCGGATATTTTGTACTGAAAGAACACATGCCCGCGACAATAACGGCATCCGGCGAGGAAGGGTCTTTAGCCTTTGCCCGATCAATAACATCTTGTGCCGTTTCGGCCAACACTTGCGAACCGTAAGGCCGTTTATCCAATAATTGCAATGCCAAACCACCAGCCGCGTCAAGTCCCATAATCGGAGGCGGAGCAAAAACAAATACTCTGGCTTTCGAATAATTCGCAAATTTTTCTTGGAACATTTGCAGTAACCCGTCAACAGAGGTTTCCGGTGTTTTTCTTTCACCCCACGGTTTGAGCGTAATAACCCCTAATCCGGAGTTGGACGACGAACCGCCATCCATCATTGAGTATCCCGTGATGAACATCGTGTGTCCAACCGCATCAGTCGACTCGGCTACAATCTGCTGAATCTCCTGCATGACTTCATAAGTCTGGTCTTTCGCGTACCCGTCAGGCAGTTTAACGTCAAGAAAGACCACGCCTTGATCCTCGTCAGGAAGGAACCCGGACGGAAGCACCTTGAACGCTTCGTAAAGTCCCCAGATCAACGCAAACCAAAGTATGAACACAATAATCGAAGCGTAAATAAGCCGTTTCACCAAGAATAAATACGCCGCCGCAAGTGAGTCGAAGCAGAAATTGAAAATACGGAATCCGAAAAATTTCTTGTGCGGATCAATTGACGGTCTGAGGAAAATAGCGCAAAGTGCCGGCGAAAGCGTCATTGCGCAAACCCCGGAAATACCAACCGCAGCCGCAATTGTAAGAGCGAACTGTTTGTAAATTTGTCCAACAATACCGCCAATCATAGCTGTTGGAATAAACACGCTCATCAAAACCAGAGCGGTAGCAATAACCGGTCCGGCAACCTGATCCATTGATTTATGTGCCGCATCTTTCGAGTCAATCCGCTCTTCGTCAATGATACGCTGCGTGTTTTCAACCACAACAATTGAGTCGTCGACCACAATACCAATCACAAGGATGAGCCCGAACAACGTAAGTGTGTTGATCGAGAATCCGAACAGCATCATAAAGAAAAACGCACCGATAAGCGAAACTGGAATCGTGAGCGTCGGAATAAGGGCCGCTCGCCAGTCCTGAAGAAAGACGTAAACGGTGCAAATAACCAAAAACACGGCCACAACCAACGTTTCGATAACTTCGTCAATTGAGACTTCGACGAATTCGGTAGCGTCGAAGTTTACAAAGTAATCGATACCGTTTCGGAGCATGTCTTTTTGCATTCCGGCCATTGCAGCCCGGACACCTTCGGCAACTTTAAGCGAGTTAGCACCAGGCC
>JBOFQC010000363.1:0-5979 GCA_051660725.1 Thermoguttaceae bacterium | reverse complement strand
AGATCAACTTTCTATTTCGCAGGCAGGAGTGAAAGCGTCGCAACAGATTGCCAACAATACAGCGAAATCAAATTCGACACAAAATTATAAAAATATTGACGAGGCAGAACAGAATTACTTAATCTCAAGTGGTGCTTGTTCTGATTATCTTGAGCTTGTAAAAAATTCTAAACACATGAATTTAGCAGCTTGGTCAATTGGTTTGGATACAAATAGAGATTATAGCCTGTGTGCGTTTCGTACCGACCCACGAGATGTTCGCAACAAAGTCATTCTGGAGCAAAAAAAGCTCGATGTAATGGTTTCCGATAAATTAAAAGCTGCTGGCATTGAACTTGAAAAGAAGGAGACTCTTAATTTCAGTGTCAATCAAGATGGAGTAATAAAAGTTGATGCCAAAGGGATATTTTCAGAAAACAAACGTACAGACCTTGAACGTGTTTTGAATGGAGACAAAGAATTAGCATATCAGCTGCAATATATTCATGCAATACAAAGCATGCAAGCAATGGATGAAAATGACACACCAAATAGTGCTTATCGAATTCTTATAGATAATATACTGCGTAATGAATATGGTGTTTCGGTTGATGATTTTGGCTATAAAAAAATTTATGACGAAGAGAATCGCCCTAAAGAATTCACGTTTAACGGTGATATGCCAGATAGTATCGAACAAATAAAAAGCGAGGAATTGAATTTATACTCAACGTTAATGACTGTTGTTGCACAACAAAAGTTGGATTTTGAGTATGATTTTTCATATCGAAATGGAATCGTGCTGACAAAAGATTACAGTGATATGAGTTTTATAAGAAAAAACATTAACAATTACGTCGATTATGTAAATCCTTTTTGTGACATGTCATTTACGTTAGATGGTAATGGTGAGTACATTGATTCGTCTGTAACTCAAATTTATGATGATCCCAAACGTGTACTTCTGGCACCAAAATACCAAGGTGCGGAGCAACAGTTTAATGAGTTCTTCAAACATGCAGCATTAAGCAACGAAGATGACAATACCGCACAGTTTACGGTTGGTCAATTAGGCAAAATCTCTTCGGAAGTCAAACGCTTATTTCAATTCGAGTTCGGCGAAGATGCAGAATCAATGGATGATTTTAACATCATGGTGGACCGCAAGTTCGGCAAATCTACTGATATACGGCTTGTAGGCGTTAAGTCTGGTGTGCTGGATGGTACAACTACAGAAAACACGTATAGCCGGGATTTGAAAGATAATGGCAACACCAAGGTAGAACAATGGGGTTTGAATTTACTGGAATCAAATCTGCAAAATGAACCTTCGTTAAAGTTCATGACGCCGAATTTACTTAATCAGGCCCAAGGAAAGAAAATCTCCGTTTACAGTATAAGTATATGAAACGCAGGTGCCACTATTAGGATAATCAGTTCCAAACATTGAAAAACTCGGGAACAGAGCCGACATATTCACGCCTCGACGGCAGGTCGTTCACACCTCGGCGGCAGGTCGTTCACACCTCGGCGGCAGGTCGTTCACGCCTCGGCGGCAGGTAGCGGGAGGCGGAACACTTCACGCGAAGCAATTCGCGTCTGAACGGGCAAGGTTCCCGCCCTTACCGGGCTCCGGTATAAATAAAATTCAATACGGACGTTGTTATTTACTGTGTTCCGTACACATTTCGACAAAGACGCAAAGTCTGACCGTTTCAGGGCGTTTGCGGTTGGCTGGTCGTCTTAGATCAATTCTGGCACCAAGCGATGTGATTTGCGTCAGCGTTTCAGTGACCTCATCGCCGTCGATTTGATGAATTTGAATCTGTTCCTTTTGTGGCGTCACGGCAAAGGCCGGCACAAATGGTATATAGACCGAAACTATTCGCTCTTCCTGCGCAAATTCAGCCCGAACCAAAGCTTCAAGCTGTTCGTTACCATTTTCTGATAATTTTCGCGTCAGATTCATCAAGACGTTTTTATCAAGTTTTTCATTATCGTCTTCGTCTGCGTCTTCTGCGAAACTTTCCTCGTAAACTTCTTCGTTTTCGGATTCGTCTTGTGTGCCTTCTGGTTCCGAATTCACAAAGTTATTATTCCCGGATTTAAGATTTAACGGTGCGGTGTCAGTTTGGCCAGATAATTCATGCTTAGCAGCCGCGAACTTTTCGGTGTCAACTATTTGTTTCTCCTCTTTAACGCTGCTCCCGAACTGTTTCTCACAGAGAAAAATTGAGGCGGCGTACACGGAAAAATAAAGCGTTATTTCAAACGGCTTTAAACTTGGACATACTAGAAATATGCCAATTACCAAGCCCGGCCCGACAATAATCGCTTTTTCAAATGGTGTTATCGTCAACAAAAACTGCGTGGTTTTCGAATCAGACAAAGAAGAAATCTGATTTTCGCCACCCGAATTACGCATTGAAAAACGCAGTGCAATAATGACGCCGCACCAAAAAGAGACGTAAATCGCAAGCTGTGCGAAAGCAAAAAACGACGCGGCTGCAGGTAGAAAATGGTCGGCTCGTAAGTACACGCATAACGCAACCGCCCAGCTCAAAATGAGCAGGAAGTAATAAGCAATAGAATTAATGAGCCGAAAAATTTTTTGCACGTAATTATACCGAAGCCGGTATGGGCGTAATTATTTGGAGGAGTACAACGCCGACCTAAAGTCAGCGGCTAACAATTGCGTCCGAAACTAGCAGTGCAGTCTTTCCAGTTCTGCGATTTGCGCCAAAATGGCGTCATCAGTGCCAATGAGACCGAGATTTTGGTCGGTTTCATATTGGTCCAACAAATCGTCGAGTTTCTCACGAACATCCGCAACTGAAGCGACGGAAATCCTGTCAACGAAAGACTTTCCGAACAAGTGATCAATTTCATGCTGCACAACTCGAGCTAAGAGTCCTTTCCAATTGAACTGCATGACTTTACCGCCGAGCGAAACCCCTTCGAAAACTATTTCTGCTGGTCTGACTACGTCGGCCCGAATATCCGGGAAACTCAGACACCCCTCGTTATCCTCTTCTCGCCCCTTTTTTTTCAAAATGATCGGATTAACGAACACGTACTCTTCGTCAGTTTTTTCACGATCACCTGAAGCGTTCATAATGAACAACTGGTACGGCAAACCAATCTGGTTGGCGGCGAGTCCGATCCCTTCGGTGCTGTACATGATCTCGAACATTTCGTCGACAATTGATTTCAGTTTAGCGTCTATTTTCTGTATTGGCTTGCACTTGTGACGCAAAATCGGATGCGGGTACTTAACGATTGAATACATTAAAACAAATTAAAGACGAATGAACAGGTAAAATGAGCTGGTATAATACAGGTGTAATACATGAATTGCCGAGCAAATTCCTCGGCATCTGAGCTGGATATGTAAAATTATTACGACATAAATCTTTCGGCCCAAAGTTTTGGGCTGTTCAGAAACGCATCAATTGTGCTGCCGGCAAGGTGCGGAGTAATTGTTACATTATCAAGTGCCAGTATCGGATGTCCTGCCGGAATCGGTTCTTCATCAAAAACGTCAAGAGCGGCGCCCATGATTTTTTTGTTTTTCAGGCATTCGATTAGTGCTTTCTCGTCAATGAGCCCACTTCGTGCAGTGTTTACAATAACAGCATTCGGCTTGAGCAACGCAAGCTGTTCCGCACCGATCAAGTGATGTGTTTCTTTGGAATACCTCGCATGAACCGAAATAATATCGGATTCTTTAAGCAAAGTCGGCAAATCGACCATTTTCACAGACCCGGTGTCACCTTGCACAAACGGATCAAACGCGATTATTTTTGCGCCGAAAGCGTCCAAGAATTTCGCAACGAGTCGGGCAATTGCACCGAATCCGACAAGCCCAACGGTTTTGTCGAGCAGTTCCGGAATTTCAGATTTGTTAGGAAAGTCGCGTGTCCAATTGCCGTTCATCAAAGCGGCGTGCGATCTGGCTAAGTTGCGGATTTCGGTCAAAATAAGTCCAACTGCACACTCAGCAACCGCTCTTGCATTTCTGCCCGGCGTGTTTAAGATTTTTACGTTCTTTTCAGAAGCAGCCTGGGAATCTATATTTTCAATGCCACTTCGCAGCACACCAATTGTTTTCAGGTTCTTCGCCGCTTCGATCATACGTCGATTAACTGGAGCAAATTGCACAACGATCACATCATATTTATCAAGAGAAGCAAAAATTTCCTCCGGCATTTCAACGGCATCAGGACCGTGAAGTTCAATTTGCAGGTTCGCTTCCTGAAGCTCTTCAAGTGTTTTATGTTCCCAAGGAAACACATCAATACTAACACCTTTTTTTTCCAGAGCGGCCAAGCCATTTCGCATAAAACTGGCTGGAATGTAGTGATCACTTATTGCTAATAATTTCATTTTATCTTTGGCTAATATTGCTGACGTGTCGGTATAAAAAATAAATTTGAATATGCGACGATTTTACACTATGTGTAATTAAAGCACAATCACCGGCAGGGGAATTGTAATCCAAGAATCCAAAAAGAAAATACGAAGAAAAAACGAAAGCGTCAGAAACAAAATTTTACATAAATACTTTGTTAGCCCGGAGCCAATTTATGCCTGAACGGCAGGTTCCTCCGGGAGCTACGCCGAACAGGGTTCGGCGGCTAACATTTATAGCGTAAGTGGACAAAATTACTTCGCGTCGCTTGCCATTTTCGTTCCCCACGGAGTCGGATACACTGCCGTTGCACACGCTTGGCAAAGGTTGCACGAATCTATACCAAGTGATGTCGGAATTGATTCCATTGGCAAATAAAGCAACGTATCCGCTCCAATATCGGCTGCCATTTGCTTTTCGATTTCCGGCGTAAGTTTCCACTCCGATTTAGGCGTGTCACCCATATATTTCGTTGCGAAAAGTTCGGAATAGGTCGGCATATCCACGCCATAAAAACACGGAGCGATAATCGGCGGACATGCGGCTCGGACGTGGATTTCCTTTACTTGGCCCAACTCTCGAAGCCGTTGAATCAAGACCCGCATTGTAGTTGAACGTACAATTGAATCTTCGACCAAAAGCACTTTTTTGCCCTGCAGAACTTCGCGGAGCGGCGTGTATTTGGTTTCGGCTTTGCGGAGTCGGTATTCGCCCCCTTCAATGAAGGTTCGACCACTGTAACGGTTACGAATCAACCCTTCCATACTCGGAATACCGAGGCTGTACGCCATTGAGTCAGCTGCGGCTTTACTTGTGTCCGGCACCGGTACCACAATTGTGTCCGAATCAATTTCAAACAGATTCCGTTCTCTTTCGAGCTTGGCGAACTCGGCACCAAGATTTTTTCGAGCCATGTAAACGCTTTGGCCGTCAATTGTGCTGGCGACGTTTGCGAAGTAAATCCATTCGAAGAAGCAGTGCGCCGAGTTGCATTTTTCGGCAAACCGCTCAAATTTGATCCCCTTGTCCGAGATCAAAATCACTTGGCCCGGCTCTACGTCTTTGATGCTTTCTTCAGGAAAACCGAGGTTGTAAAGAGCGACGCTTTCGCTTGCGGCGGCAAAAAGGTTACCGTCAATTGCGTAGCACAGCGGTTTGATTCCGAGCGGGTCGCGGGCAACAACCATTTGTCCGAGAGCGTTTAGGAAGACGATACTGTATGCACCGTCAAAGCTTTTCGGCATTTCTTTGCATACGCTCAGAAGATCGGGTTCCTCTTGGGGTGAAAGAGCACCGCAAATCATGTGCATGATAAGTTCGGTGTCTGAATCGCGGGCAAGATAAGTGTTCGGGTCGGAAAGTAACCGTTCGCGGAGAAGAGAATAGTTGGCCAACTGGCCGTTGAAAGCAAAACTGAACCATTTATACTTGCGGATGTGGTGGCGTTCAAACGGTTGTGCGTAACTCCTGTCATCTTGTGCAACGCTTGCATAGCGGACATGGCCAATAGCCGCTCGGCCTGCGTATTCCTGCATTAAAGTGTGATACTCGGCTCGGTGACGTAGTTTGAAGACTTCGGAAACGGTTCC
>JBOFQC010000362.1:0-1523 GCA_051660725.1 Thermoguttaceae bacterium | reverse complement strand
TGGAAACAAAGGGTATGCCCGCTTTGAAAACGATTTACAATTTCTACGACGCCGGTGACAACGTTTCGCTTTATCCGCACCTTGAGTTCGGACACAATTACAACTTCGTTTCCCGCAACGACATGTACGGATTCATGATTCGCTATCTCGGACTTGAAGTTCCTGCGATTAATGAAAACGACACCATTGAAAAACCGTTCGAGCCGCTTACAATTGAGGAAATGACCGTTTGGACCGGCGAACACAAAAAGCCGAGCGGCGACAACGCTGGTGATACGTTTGAACGGCGTTTAGTACGGGAAATGGACGCAGCCGCCCAAAAGCAGCTCGACGCTTTGAAACCTCAGGCCGGTGATTCCGCCTCGCTTGCGAAGTACCGCGAAGTGGTCGGCGAAGCTGTTAAAACCATGATTGGCCGTGAAATGCCAAAGCCGGAAGACGTAAAATTTATCGGCGGTTTTCCAGAACCTGCACCAGACTGTTATAAGTTGGATGTGGTTTTCAGAAACACCAAATTCGGCGAAAATGTAAATGGTGTCATGTTTTTACCTCGCTTTGAACCAATATCATCAAGTGCAAACCCATCCAAGCGAATAGAAATTATTGTTACCGGTAATGGGTACGAAGCGTTTATGCAAAGTGCCAGTGGTTTTAATTTTAAAAACTTCTGTAAACCAGCACTTCAGAAGGGAGTTGCAGTTGTTGTGCTCGACCTTTTTGGACAAGGTGAATTGGCTCGGGAAAACGTTCCGGCAGATCGGGCGAAACTGCTCGGATACGGAAACCGTGAAGAAAATTGGCAGAATTACCTCGGTTACACTTACGGGTACAACCACCCGGTATTTGCGGAGAGGGTACATGACATTTTGACTGTAATTGCCACGTTTGAAAAGAATAATCCCAGTAATGCAGGACAGGAAATTTCCCTTATTGGTATAAGTGGCGGGGCTCCTTACGCCGCTGCTGCTCGTGCAATTGCGGGTAAATCAGTTGATACATTATCTGTTTCACCAGAAAGTTTCCGATTCGCAAATGTCGAACGGCTAGACGACCCGAACCTTTTGCCGGGAATGGCGAAATACCACGATTTGCAAGGTTTACTGGCCCTTTCGGCTCCGTATAAGACAACGATTTCCTTGTCCGGCAGCAAAGAAAAAGAAGACGATTATAAACTCGTTAAAGACGCTTTTGACGCCGCCGGTTCAAAGAGCGCGTTAAAGATTTTGCCGTAAGTAATTTGCGTCGGGGTAAATGTTAGCCGCCGAACCCTGTTCGGCGTTTCCCCCCGGAGGAACCTGCCGTTCAGGCATAAATTGGCTCCGGGGCTTACAATAATAAACGCAAAGTTTCCTTACTCTGACTGACACGCTAAACAACAAATAATATGCACTTTCTTCTTGCAATGTCCGGCGGCGTTGACAGCAGCGTCGCCGCCTCTATTCTACTTGAAAAAGGGTACAAATTAAGCGGCGTATACATGCGGCATGGGTTACAAGTACATCCGGCAGACGAATCAGACGCCG
>JBOFQC010000361.1:0-3087 GCA_051660725.1 Thermoguttaceae bacterium | reverse complement strand
AGCCACACTTGGGTTGTTGGCCTGTCACGTAGGTTCTAACATGCGAACATACTTTGCTTGGATTTAACCATGCGTAGTCATGGAGCCGACATTTTCCTTGCTTTCCCTGCGAGAAAAGCGTCGGCCCATTCTTTTGGGTTTTCAAGTGGAGCAAGATGGCCGGCAGCAGAAATGCTCGCGAAACGGCCATTTTTTGCGTTTTGAGCAATTTCATGCATTTCGCCAAGAGGCGAAATAGCGTCGTCTTCGCCGCAAATTACGGTTATTGGCAAATCAATCGTTTCGAGAAGTTTTTTAGAGTCGGCTCGGCTGGCCATACCTCTTGCAGCGGCGGCAAGACCCAACGGCGGTTGAGCAAGCATTTGGTTCGTTACTTCCGAAACGAGTTCCGGTTGGAATTGCAATGATTTTTCGCTAAACAGCTTCGGTATCATACCGTCAACGAGTTTGGTTAGAAACTCTTGCCCGTTTTCTTCAAGTGCGGCAGCTGTTTTCAAGCGGTTTTGGGCCCCTTCCGGCGGGTCTGGAACCGCTTTGGTGTCGCAAAGAACAAGGGATTCCAGCTTTTGAAAATGACGTCTGGCAAATTCCATTGCGATGTATCCGCCCATTGAAAGGCCACAAAGCGTAATCGGTTTCGAAATTCCAACCGCATCGCAAAACGCCGCCAAGTCGTCAGCAAATTGGTCGATTCTGCAAGTTCCGGGTGACACGCTGCTTTTACCGAATCCCCGCATGTCCGGTGCAATCAATCTCGCTTCCGTGCCGTTTTCTTTAAATTTCTCTAGTAATAATGGGAAACACGGCAACCACATCCGGTGATCCAGCGGAAACCCATGCACGAAAATAATGGTTTTGTCGTGAGAATCTAGCGCTGTTTCCGCTCCAGAAAATTTTTCGTGATACGCGATTTCAATACCGCTATTGTTAATTTTTGCTGTTTTCATCTTTTTTTTCGTTTATATGTTAGCCCCGGAGCCCTGCTCCGGGGTGTACAACGCCGAGCAGGGCTCGGCGGCTAACGGCTGAACGGAAGTATAACCGTTCATTCTGAAACTTTCAACAAGGACAAATTAAAGGTGGAAACACTGATTTAGGACCAACGGCTGCAAAAAGGGACGAAAAAATTCCTCTTTCCTTTTTTTGGAATTTTGTGTAAATTTCCAACTCGTAATGAAATACTTGGAATACGATGTCAATAATTTCACATGAACAACGGAATACAAAAAACGGCGTTATTTTTAAAAGGTTTACCCGAAACCGCAGCGCAAACGCTTTTGGCACGTCTTGAGCCGGCAGCCGCTGAGCAAATTCGTGTCGAAATGATGCGACTTTCGAATATTCCGCAGGAACGGGTGAAGAAAACGGTTTCCGATTTCCTGAACGCAATTGATTCGAATACGCCGCCAAAAACGCAGCAAGGCTCTAAACCGACTAAGCAAACGGAGGAAACCCGGGTTGAATTTCATAGGCCGACCCAAAGTGAAATTGCGGCAAAGGCCAAAACTGCGTTAAACAGCAAGCCGGCGCAGCAAAACGACCAAACCGTTGTATTTCAAAGACCAGGCTCAAATCGTAAACAGCAAATTGCGGATGAGCAGTCGGTCACATACGAAAATCCGGCATTGCAGGATAAAACAAATACGCAAGAAAAGCCGGTTATTAACCGTCAGCAATTGGACACTTACGAAAGCGTTGCGGCAAATTCGCCGATTCCAACGGTTCAAAATGTGGTTTCTGAAAACGTAACATCAGGTTCGGATACAAATGATGTAAATAGTGTAGCGTCTGAAAAGAATGATAATCCGTTTGGATTTCTGCTAAATTTAACGTCTGAGCAACTTTACATTTTATTACAAGGTGAAAGCGAGCCGGTAATCGCCGTTGTTCTCTGCTACATTCCTTCAAAATTGGCCGGAGACTTGCTCAGCAGATACAGCTCGGCTGTTCAAAAAGAAATCGTCGCCCGACTCGTTCAGCTTGAAGAAACGGATCAAGATGTTCTGAACGAAGTGGTAGAAACCTTGAAAAACCGCACCGAAGAACTGTTTGGAAAAACACGTAACCGAATTGGTCTTAACGTTGCCAAGGAAATACTCCGCAATATTAATCCGCAAATAAGCAGAACAATTATTTCCGACATTGAGCATCTCATGCCGGAACTGCGTATATACAAGGATTTTAGTGGTGATTCAAATTCTGATACTAATTTTCGAGAATCGACTCACGAAAGTATAAACGTCGATTTTGAACGGCTTGAAGACCTTTCGGACGACGATCTTTACGAACTTTACAACTCCGTTGACCCACAAACGGCAGTGCTTTCTTTGGTCGGGGCAAAAGAAGATTTCATTAACCGAATAATCCAATTCTACACACCGGAGCAGGAGGCTCGGCTTCACCAACGCGTAAGATCGCTCGGCCCAATTGGCAGTGGCGACATTGAAAAAGCCCGCGAAGTTGTGTTGCGAGCAAGAAAATACCGAACCAGCACCACGTACAGTTAAGATAAAAGGTAGCCAGGTGAGCAGGGGACCTGCCGTCCAGGCATTACGCTTCGCGTCAAGTAAAGCGCCTTCCGTTGGTTAGGTAACTCGAAATTATCTAACGTCTAACGTCAAAAAAATTGGTGTTGCCAGAATTTGGATAATTTCGTATACTTCTCGACTTATAAAACGAATTATACAGTCGGGCTGTATTCCAGTCCAAAAATTAGCGTACACCATAAACTTAACCCAATTTAATTATGTCCTCGGAAAGGAAGCCGACGGCAGAATCGTCTGTTCTTGCACCTGCAATAGTAAGCATTACACGTTTTTGTGTTCGCAACCCCATAAGCGTACTCGTTTTTGGAGTGGCGTTGTCTATTATGGGTGTTTTTGCTGCCGGAACAAATCTCGGGTTTAAAACCAATAGACTTGATTTGATTAATCCTAACAGTGGGTTTAATCAGCTTTGGCTCGAGTATATAAAGGAATTCGGCGACGACGACGATCTTATAATTGTCGTAGAAGGTAAAACAAGTGCCGAAATCGCACCGGTTCTCGACGAGCTGTCGGAGAAAATCGGCTCGCATCCTAATATGTT
>JBOFQC010000360.1:0-3040 GCA_051660725.1 Thermoguttaceae bacterium | reverse complement strand
GGCTTATCGTTTAATGTTAATAACCGTTTGTAATACTTCGTCACCGGTTCGTGTGACCTGGCTGTTTAGTTCATAAGCTCTTTGGGTTGTAATCATGTCAATCAATTCGACGACTGGCTGCACGTTTGATGCCTCAATTGCATTTTGCTGCAAGACGCCGACACTGTTCAAACCGGGAGGTCCGACAAGCGGTGGGCCGGACGATTCGGTTTCCTGAAACAGGTTCTCACCGAGCCGAAGCAAACCTTCCGGGTTGACAAACGTCGCAAGCTGGAATGCTCCGACCTGCTGCATCTGCGGTATGTTTCCTTGAGCGACCATAACTGTACCGTCTGAGCCAATCTGGATTTTCGTTGCGTCCTCCGGGATCTGAATCGGCGGTTCAATAAGGCGGCCTGTGTACGCACTGCCGAGCACTAGTTGACCGTTTGGATTCACCGAAAAATTACCAGCCCGCGAATAAAAAATTTCGCCGGAAAGCGGATCGGTAACCTGAAAAAAACCGTTTCCTTGAATCGCAACGTCGAGTTCACGGTCCGTTTCCTTGAAGCCGCCTTGTCTCATGTGCGACTGTACGCTTGTCACCCGTGTTCCAAGACCGATCTGGATACCAGTCGCTGTGAAGTCACCGTTTACGTCCTGAGTACCGGGGTAACGCCAGTTGTCATAAAACAGGTCTTCAAAATTGCACCGCTGCTTTTTGAACGCGGTCGTTTCCATGTTTGCCAGGTTATTCGCTACGGTGTTGAGCTTCTGCTCCATGCCGAGCATTCCGGTGCCAGATGTGTATATTGTTTGAAAGGCCATTTTTGGGGAGACATCAGGTGTATGATATCAAACGCCAGATGCCGAGGTTAAGGGTTATTACACTTTGTATTTGCTAACGTCTAATGTCTGACGTTTAACGTCTTCTTCACTACACGCTTAAAACTTTTGAAATTAGTCCGGCGGTCAGGTCGCTTTGGGACTGCATCATTTTAATGTTCGTTTCAATCGCTCTGGAAGTGACTATCATTTCAATCATTTCGGTTGACGGATTAACGGCTGATTTTTCGAGGTGCATACTTTTCATATTTCGCTCGTTGGCGGGAATCATCGTTTGACCGTCCAGACTTCGCCAAGTGTTTTCACCGAGTTTCAGCATTTGCCGATATCCGGTGTCCGCACTGTTCGGTCTGGCAAGAGCAATGTTAGCGAAGATTCCTTCACCGTCTTGAATCGAGCCGTCGTCGTTAATTTGCCACCTCGGATCAGTCGGATTGGGGATTACAATCGGCTGCATCGCGTCGTCGCAGACTTCAAACCGGCCTCTGCCGCTTTGCATAACGAGTCTGCCGTCCGAGGTGACACCGAAATTTCCGGCACGGGTAAGGAGAATTTCACCGTTTACCGAATCTCGGACCACAAAAAAACCTTCACCGTTAATTGCGACGTCGGTTTTGTCACCGGTTGATTCGATTTTGCCGGTGCTGAACTCTGTTGCTGTGCCAACGGTGATAACACCGCCACTTACGTCGTTGATAGTGCCGGAACCGGGGTAGTCGTCCCCCAAGTCGATTCGTTCCGTGTAGCGTGCTTCCTGGAGAGCCAATTCACGCTTAAAGCCGGGCGTATCGACATTTGCGATGTTATTCGCGATTGTACGGAGCTTGAACTCCTGCGAAATAGCACCTTCTGCTGAAACGTAATAACCGTATGACATGTTTAGGCTGGAGGCTGGAAAGTTTTTGACCGCAGAACCTAACTCGGCTCTGCACCCCTGAGCACGGCTCCGGGATAATCAATTTCTTGGTAAAGTTTTTTAACACGAAGAACTCTATATGCAGAAAGAATGCCAATCCCCCAAAAAAACAAAAACTTTTTGTCGTGCCAGCGAGAATTGCATAAAATTAAGGGAAAAACGGGCACAAGAAAAAAACACTAGAAAAAAATATTGCCTACGCACATTCAAAATCCCCGCAAGTTCGGTTGTGTCAAATGCGCAGATTTTGCCGATTGTGTCGGCATTTTCTGCTGAAGTGCAATTTTTGCCGGTGAATGTTTGGAAAAATAGGTAAGTTGTTGCTATTTTAAAACGTATGCTAACATTTAGAGGCGAAAACAGTACATATATAAATGAATACGCTTTTAGGTGTAACACCTAAAGCTAAACATACCGCCTATACCGGAGCCCGGAATGGGCGGGAACCTATAAGTAGCTTCGCGTGAAGTGTTCCGCCTCCCGCGACCTGCCGTCGAGGCATGAATCGGTCGGCTCGTTTTCCGAATTTTCCAATGTTTGCTTCTAATTATCTTTAGTTTGCCCAACATTTGAAAACATGCAATTTATTCCGGGCGACAGTATAAATATCCCAAAAATTAAAAGCCTAAAGTCTAAAAAAGTACAATGAGTATTGGTAGAAGTTTGGTAATTGGTATTGCGACACTAACGGTATTAACCGTTTTGTCAATAACTTATGTTCTCACTCGTAATGCCGACAAAATGGTCGGTAAAATTAACACTCAGTTAGTTGAAATGAGTGGGAAACAAAAAGATCAATTGTCCGATATGCTTATTTCTGAGCAAAAAGAACTAGCAAATGTTCTTACATCGCAACGCGACCAGAACAGTAAACTTTCTGGAACTGTAGCGAGTCAGTTCGGTATTTTAAGCCAGGACCTTGAAAAATTGACCTCGAGTATGGGCGAAAAACGAGCCGAACTCGAAGGAAAAGAGATCGGTGCGAGAATCCAAATACTAATGGACTCTTTCGTCGTAACCGCAAAAACACTCGCTCAGGCTCTCGCGGCGTACAAAATGTCATGCGACAAAGAAGGAATCTCGCCGGATCGGGAAACTCTCGACACAATGTTGGTGAACGTCCTGAAAGTTTCGCCGGGTGCAATGGCGATCTGGAACGTCTGGGGCGAAAACGCTCTTGACGGAAAAGACCAAGTTTACATTGACGCTTATAATAAATACATCGCCGAACACGACGGAAAAGTAGTACGCGGACTCGACGCACTGGCTCTTGGCCCCGATGCAATGAACGCAAGGCCG
>JBOFQC010000359.1:0-6571 GCA_051660725.1 Thermoguttaceae bacterium | reverse complement strand
ATGTAAACCCATGCTTTTCCCACAAGGTAAAGCAAGGAAAACTGCAATATAATGACCACGTATGGTATAAAATCTCTTGAATTGTAACGTCGAAATGTAATTTGTCGATAACCAAGAAGTACGTTTACATAAAAATTATGCCGTGCGGTTTCTGCACATAAGACGCCTATATTACATAAGCAGACTGAGAGCTAAAATGATGCGACAATCACGGAACCAAGTTCGTACCAGTTGCCGGTTTGTGGAAGTTCAATGCCGAGCTTGATTGATGGTTCGTTTTCCGACTCTTTACATATACCAACCGCAAGCGTATACCTGCCAGCAGGAATGTTATCGAACCGAATCATTTCTTTCACAAGGCACGGTGTGTCCGATTTTAAATGACGTAAATTGGTGTTTGTCGCATCAATTACCGCAGCAGGGCTTTTGTCTTGGTCAAGAAGCGCAAACGATACTTTCGCCGGAACATACATTGGCGCGACACCTGAATTTAGCCACATAAGCCAGACCGGAAATTCAGTCTCGGATTTTATTTGCTTTGGAAATTTCGCGTTTTGAATAACAAAATGATATCCCAACCGATTGTTCAATTTTCGTACCAGATCAGGAGCGTCTGCGAGAAGTTCGGCTCCGGATTTTCCTCCTCGACTCAAATCACACCAAGTTGGCTTGCCGTTTTCGACACATTCGGCAAGAGTATAGCCAAATCCATTCTGGTCTTTGACACCTTCCCACCAGCCGAGCTCGCGGAGCATTTTGTAATCGGCGAACAGCTCAAAAACAGATGCCATTTTGTCGTCACAAACGATGACTTCCGAGCCGTCACTGTTTCCACAAATTCCGTCACGACGAAGTGAGACACCATTTTCAATCGCCCACTTGAAAACCGGTATAAAATGAGTACTCTCTTTGCTTCCAACCGGAAGAACGAGGAGCGTTTTTTTGAACGCCTCCCGGTGTATGCGGACATGTTCCTGATATTCTTTCGGCGTGATCTCATCTTTGTTGAATGGATACATGTGACCTTCACCCCAGTTTCCATAGGAACGAATATCGATAAAAGCGATACCAGGATGTCCGTCGTATCTGGCGGCAAGTGCTTCGATGAATTTTTCCAGTTTTGCCATGAAAACCGGATCGTTGAAAACAGGAACGAGTTTTTCGCCCGGCGTTCCCGTCGTCGCCATTTTCGGATCACTCAAATCAAATCGGCTGTATTTGGCACCGGCATCAAAAACCCACTTTGGTGTCGTCCAAAAATTTTTACTGTGCGTATTAGCACACATGACACCAAACGCACATTGTTTGCCACGATCAGTCCACGTTTTCAAAAAGTCGTCTATAAATTCCCAGCGAAATACGCCTTCTTCTGGTTCGATATCCCCCCACGAAAATCGTTCATATCCGGTCATAGCCAGATCAACGAGTTCCTGAGGATGCCAATCGGCGTGGCCGTATAGTATCCAACCTTTTCCTGGATTAACAACGGCAGCCTCGGATGGCTTAATTACCAGCTCGACAAAATTATCGTCCGTTTCTTCCGTAGCGTAAACAAATGATGCGGTGATAATAAAAATCAAGACGAAAACAGGTGTAATAAGATGTTTCATGTGACTTGCTATTTTTTTCAAAGACTTTGCGCCATTGACTTTACCGATTTATATTATACCGGCAAATGGGTGCTAAAATTTTTCGCACTGGACTAGTGGACCGCACTGCTATTTAGTAACTTCTCACGAGCGGCGGCAATATATGGCGTTGTATATTCAGTCGTTTTGAGGGCGATTTTCGAGCCGGATAACACCACAAAACCTTCCTCTGTTCTCATGCCGCGAGCTTCGTAACCATTTCCATTCATTTGGAAAACCATCTGTTTTTTTCTTTTTCTTGATGAATAGCTTTGCGTTTCTCCTCGAAAATCCGGTGTCCCAGCGTATTGACGAGAATCTGAAGATTATGATTAAATTCGTCCATCTCGGCACTGTCCGCTTCCGACAAGTTTGACTGTCGCGGCTCGTTACTGTTATCCAACTTATACCGTCCGCATTTTTTGGCAATTCTGTACAAGCAACTTTCAGCGTATTTGATATGTGCCTTGTTGAGCACATCATCCTTGCTGAAAAACACAATCGCTTCGTTCCAAAACTCCTTTTTATCAATGTGATCTTTCAGACTAACGAACAATTCCTCGGTTTCGCCAATGTAAGCCAGCTCTGCATCAGCTTTTTCGTCTCATCCAAACAGGAGGTAAATACACGCTTTGTTTTTCTGTTCGGGGGATTTTGGTGAGAATTCATTTGTCCAATCTACTGAGGAAACGGGAAAATGTTAACATAAATAGGAACAAAACACTTGTTATTCTAGCCGATTTTTATCAAAAACAATACCCTCTACTTGTTTTGCCAAGAGAACGGGTGCAGTAAAAGTTTTTTGGTGGATCAAACAGTAGTTTCCCAGTAATCTTTCAATTGGTCACTATAATAGAGCGAACAGATCGCTCCCATCCGATTCGTGCGGTACGCGGTAGAGCTGTGCTCATCACGAAGACGCTCGTAAATGCGTTTGCATGAATGACGTTGTTTACTAGAAACTTTTTTGTCAGCAGCGAGAATTTCTTGAATGAAGAGAATGAATGGTGATGATTTTGTAACACCAGACTCTCGCTTGTACGCTGGGGGCGTCTCGTTCTCTTCAGTTTTTTTGATGGTTCGGAAGTCCAGCTCGAAAGTTCTGGCGGCTTCACGTTTGGACATCAGATCGACGAGGAGTGCGCGACGGACATTGGTCCATTTTTCGATTTATTTGAACATGCTGTTTGAATCGAAATAGGTGAAAAGCGGCAATTTACATGCAATATTACTGAACTGCCTATCTTACCAAATTCTGATCTGATTGACTTGCGCTGGACGTTTTGGTTTCCGAAAACCTCGTCCGCGCGCTGCACGTTTCAATTTCCGCCGTTTATTGCCACCCTAAACTGCCCAGTTTCCCAACCAACCTCTGTGCGACAGAAAAAAATTTGCGATTTTTTGGAGATTTATTAATTATTCTCTTTCTTTGTAGTTTGCCCCTATTGAATCGTCCACCAAAATGGTGTACAATTCGTCGTTCGACATTGGGTAATAGGCGAAAGTTGGCTTTTGATACCGAAGCCGGTATCTGTGGGGACCTGCCGTTTGGGCGTTAATACCGCTGCCTTGAAAATGCTTTGTGTTGCAAGGCTTTCCGTATTTATGTCATGCGTAGTCATTGAGTCGCAGTTTTCCTTGCTTTACCTTGGTGAAAATGTAAGGTGACGCAAAGTGCGTAAATTGCACATATTGACTTCGATGATTATAGTCGGGAAATTTAAACCTCCCCAATAATCAATGAGCGAATGTTGTTTTATGCGCGGTCACAAAAACGGTCGTTTTCCTTGCTTTATCCTTCGGGGAAAACACAAAAGTTTGAGAAGCGATCAAGCTTAAACTTTATTGTCAGCGTGCAGTATGAAGCGTGAGGTTCCGTATTTACGAGGGCGGAACGACTCTATTTACATGTAACATTGTGTTGCGGGGAGTACTCATGCAAATTTAAACTCTTTATTTTTTAGGAATTTTTGTTGTGGTTAATCGAAACCTTATTAGAGGACTGGACATCAATGAACAAGAGTGGGAAGACGAAATAAATGCCGCAATGGCTGGCACTATCCCGGAAGAAATTGACTGGGGCGGTGAAGAAGTCGATCAAAACCAGATTATTCAAGCAACCGTAATTCGTATTGAAGGCGACTACGTTATTGTTGATGTTGGATATAAAAGCGAAGGACTCGTTCCGCTTAGCGATTGGACCGAAGATGAACTGCCGAATCCTCAGGCTGGCGACGTTATCAAAGTTCTTGTTGAAGAAATTGAAGACCAAATCGCCGGTGAAGAAATTCGCGGTATGGTCAGCTTAAGCAAACGAAAAGCTGAAAAGATCGAAGCCTGGGACAACATGATGAAGTCTGTCCGTGAAGGCGAAGTTGTTACTGGTCTTGTAACACGTAAAATTAAAGGTGGATTGCTTGTCGACATCGGCGTCCATGTCTTTTTGCCTGCCAGTCAGGTTGATGTTCGCAGACCGTCTGACATCGGCGAATATATCGGAAAGGAAATTCAGTGTATCGTCTTGAAAATCGACGAAGCACGACGCAATATCGTCGTCAGCAGACGCGCACTCATTGAAAACGAAAGAGCCGAAAAGAAAACCGCATTGCTCAGCACGCTGCATGAAGGTGAAATTCGGAAGGGTACCATTAAAAATATTGCCGATTTCGGTGCGTTCATCGACCTCGGTGGAATTGATGGCCTTCTCCATATTACCGATATGAGCTGGGGGCGAATCAATCACCCGTCTGAAATGGTGCATATCGACCAGGAAATCGAAGTCATCATTCGTTCTATCGATTACGAAAAAGAAAAGATTTCGCTCGGTTTGAAACAAAAATCGCCGAGTCCGTGGGAAAATATCGAAGAAAGATACCCGGTCGGTTCGAAAGCGATGGGAACCGTTGTCAACGTTATGTCATACGGCGCCTTTGTCAAGCTCGAAGAAGGAATCGAAGGACTTGTTCACATCAGTGAAATGTCGTGGACCAAACGGATCAGTCATCCGAACGAAATCATTTCCGTTGGCGACCAAATCGAAGTCGCGGTTCTTGGTATTAACAAGGACAAACAGGAAATTTCTCTCGGCATGAAGCAAACGCTAGAAAATCCGTGGGAAAAAGTCGACGAAAAATATCCGATTGGTGCCATTATCACAGGTACTGTGCGTAATCTCACTAATTACGGCGCGTTCATTGAAATCGAAGAAGGAATTGACGGACTTTTGCACGTCAGCGACATGTCTTGGGTCCGAAAGATTACTCATCCGAACGAAGTTGTGCAAAAAGGCCAGAAAATCGAGTGCAGTGTTCTCTCGGTTGACAAGAAAAGTCGTCGTATCGCTCTAGGTTTGAAGCAACTTTCCGACGATCCGTGGACTACCCGGATTCCCGAAAAGTACCAACCGGGCCAACTCGTTACTGGAAAAGTTACGAAGATCACAAACTTCGGTGTCTTCATCAGTCTCGAAGACGACCTTGAAGGTTTGTTGCATATTTCGGAACTTGCCAACCATAAGGTCGAGAACCCGGAAGAAGTCGTAAAGGTCGGAGAAGACATCGAAGTCAAGATTCTTCGTGTTGATCCAGATGAACGTAAAATCGGCCTCTCCAGAAAACGTGCCGAATGGGCCGAAGAAGGGGAAGAAGGCGCAGAAGTTGTTGAAGGTGCGGAAGGTTCTGCTCCTGTTTCAGCAGCAGTTGCCCCTGAACAACTTAAAGGTGGAATCGGCAATGACAGTGGACCGCTGTTCAAAGCACCTTCTGCCGAGTAAGTTTTGAAAATTTCTTATTTCCAAATGGCCCGGGGTCACTCGATCCCGGGCCTCATTTCATTTCATAACATCTCTTTATAATCCTGGCCTTCATGAATTACGATATTGTTGGTTTTGGTGTTGCCGCAGTTGATGCGATCATGGAAGTTGATCGTTATCCAGACAACGGAGGTAAAACTCATATTCTTTCACATGGTACTTACGGAGGCGGTTTGACAGCAACGGCTCTTGTTGCGGCGTCAAAACTCGGCGCGAAGTGTTGGTACGGGGGCGCGTTAGGTGATAACGAACCTTCTAACTTTATTCGTAATCAGCTTCGCTCGTATGGTGTCGACATTCCTGATGCCGGTTATTATCCAGCTGAGTACGAACCGTTTTCGGCTTGGATTTTCGTTGAAAAGAGTTCGGGACAGAGAACGATTTTTTCATCTGGTTTTGCGGTTCGCTCGCCGATTTTAGACAGTGAGAGCATTGAAAAAGCGCTTTCAGCAAAAGTTCTCTTTGCGGACAGTCATTTCGCTGGTGCGCTTTTGCCGCTCTATCAACGGGCTCGAATGCAAGGCGTTCCAATTGTTGCCGACTTTGAAGCGATTCGGAATGCAGAGGAGAAAGAAGCGTTTTTTTTAATCGATCACGCGATATTACCAGCGGCTTTTGCTTGTGAGTACGCATCTTGCATGGACATAAAGAAGGCTCTTAGTGTTATTCTTCAGGAGCACACACGTCAAGCCGTGGTTGTGACTGACGGAGAAAACGGTGCTTGGTTTGCCGAAAAAAGTGACGGTGCGATTTACCACATGCCTGCTTTTACCGTCAACACAGTTGACACAACTGGATGCGGAGACGTTTTTCACGGTGCTTATGCTGCCGCCCTTGCTTTCGGTTGGGACATTGTCAAACGTGTTCGATTCGCTTCCGCAACGGCAGCCATCAAAGCGACTCGAAAAGGTGGACAAAGTGGCGCCCCGTTCCGAAAAGAAGTTGATGATTTTTTAGACGTTAGACGTTAGACTTCAGAAATTTAGGTGGAAGGTGTATAGGAGGTGGAATGAATCCCCGCACTTTCCACTTTCCACTTTCCACTTTCCACTTTCCACTTTCCACTTTCCACTTATCACCTGTTCACCTGTTCACCTCTATCTTGACACCTCTTTTGGCTCTCTTGCTTATC
>JBOFQC010000358.1:0-4509 GCA_051660725.1 Thermoguttaceae bacterium | reverse complement strand
ATAATACTCAAGCGTGACACCGTTCGGTTCGGAATGCCACTCTTTCCCAGGTAGTTTCTTTCCGCTTCGCAAAGTGGTGTCAGGCTCTTTTGCCACTTGGAATTTTCCAGATGCGGTGAAAGTATAAGTTTTTCCTTTTTCAACTGCAATGCCGCTGTTTTGCCAGCCGCGTGTGGTGTCAACGGTGATTTCCTGCGTTTTATTCGTCAGCCATTTTCCCTGTTCAGCGGAATCAATTGCCGCCCTTGGAAAATCGTACCCGTACTCGATGTTTTTTACATAGTCGTGCCAGTCAAGCGTGACCCTTCCTGTTTCAATTTGTTCAATTTGAGCCAAAAATTTCTCGTTAAAGTCGGGTTTTGACAGGTCCTGGGCGATTTTTGGCAGAATGTCTATGTAAAGAGGATGTTCATTAACAAAAGCGGCAATTGCCCAACTCCAAGCATAAGAAAGCGTGTCGTCTGCGTCGTCAATTCTGAGTTTCAAAATGGCGTCAATTGGCAACGGTTCGTTTTTCTTTGTGAATTCCTTAACGAGCTTTATGCGTCCCCAAAGCGGCACGGAATCCCTGTCTTCGGGAAAGTAAGGCAACAAAACGGTATTGCTCTTCGCATCGTATTTGTGTGTCGCAAGAAGTTCAGCCATTCCTTCCATGTACCAACGCGGCCCTTTGTTGCCAAAGTGTTTGTACATAAGTGCGTGAACCCCTTCATGCAGCAAAAGATGACGCCGGTAATAATCTGACGCCTGATCACGTACCCAAAGTTTGTCTCCAACTGTGTATCCGTGTTTAAGTTGCGGCACTTCTTTTAGCAGTGTCGTACCGGCAAAGTTTCTGGCGTCACCGACCAGCACGCCGGTTATTTTCCAATTCGAAACTGAATTTGATTCAATGCCGAAGTAATCGCACCAGATCGGAACTGCGGCATCAAAGATACCCGGCAACGCATCAATTTCCGACGACGACGCAATATCAGTGTGCAACGTGATATGCTTTCCGTCAAGCACACGAAGTACCGACTCCGCAGCGTACGAAAATGTTGCGAAGCCGGCAAAAATCAGAACAAAGTGAAGTGAAAGCAGTACGTGTTTTGATCGCATGGATAATTTTCAGAAGATACCAGAACCGGCGGAATGACATCCGCCGCTCGCTTTTTTACGGCAATGAAACTGGATTCCCGTCATTAGGGCAAAGCGAGTTTGCCCAATCTTTGGCGCGGACATCAGCGGGAACGAACCGAACACTTCCGTCAAACATTGCGACGTTTACACCTTTTTTATTGCCGATTTTGTGAACGGCACTGACACCATCTTTATCAACGCCGATACCTTTTGCGGCAATTTCATATTTGACGTCACCTTCCGGATCCATCCAGTTTACCGGCGTCGCAAGTTCAACAACCGCAATTGTGTTTGAAGTTCCGTCCGCAAGTCGGGCAAAGGTATCTCTTTTTCCGGGACGAAGCGAACCTTTTTCACCGACCACTGCAGAATAAACCGTCAGGCCATTTTTTGCGTCTTCAGGTGAAGTTTCCGGGCACCAGTACGTGTCCGGCATCCGGGTATGAAACGGTTTGTAAACATCGTCATCCCACTTTGCGCTGGGATTATTCATGTATACCTGTATAATCTCATCGTACAAGGCCGTTTCTTCAAAATAAGGTAGTAATTGTACGCGCCAACTTAAAACAGGCTTATCAGACTGATCCAACATCCAATACGGCAAACAGTTTTGCGCGTCGTGGAAATTGTGCATCGCAAGCATTATTTGCTTCAGATTATTTGAGCAAGAAGTATTTTTCTGCCTTGCGGGGATTTCTTTTGCACCGGTTGGCCTGTCATAACGGGGTTGTCGTTTTCGTGGTCTTGGCTGGTCTAGCCCATCAAAAGAATCATACGACATTGATTCTCCGCCACTTTTAGTAAACAATGCTTTCAAAATATCTGGGTTAACGGTGTCAGAAATAAACTTTACCGAACCATCACATATAGCGACATTGATACCATTGAGTTTGGTGCCGGCAGGTGAGCCAAGTCCGTCGTTTTCGTCAACGTTTATGCCTTTGCACGCAACTTCAAACGGCACGTCACAGGCCGGGTCCATCCAGTTCATTGGCTTTGACCGTTCGGAAAACATTATCGTGTTGGACGTTCCGTCGGTGATTGCGCTCATTCCAATCCATTTACCCGGTCCAATAAACACCGTTTCTTTTCCGGTTACCGCTACGTAATTGGTTAAGCCTTTTTTTGCGTCTTCATCGGAAAGGAATGGACTTTTGTAAGCCCCTGGCATCTTGGTGTGAAACGGTTTGTAAACATCGTCGTCCCATTTTGCGTCGGGATTTTCCTGTTGAACCATTATTATTGAATCATAAAGTGCTTTTTGTTCCAAAAATGGAAGCAGCGTAACTCGCCAAGTTAACGACGGTTTACCTTTTGCATTTACATTGACAACGCTTGGGAAAGAATTGTACGCATCGTGATAATTGTGCATCGCAAGTGCAAGTTGTCTCAAATTGTTTGAGTCCTGCATTCGCTTGGCAGACGATGTGGCACCAGAAGTGGTTTTTTGCATAACCTCTTGAATCGCTTTACCATTTTTCTTTTCGAATTGCTCATCATAAACGAAAACAAGCTGGTTTTGCTGCGAATCAATTTGCGGCATGAAAAGCATAATGAACTTTTTAAGCTCGGCAGGCGTTTCAAACGTTGTTGTTATCGGGTTATTATATCTACTATATTCCGCTTCTTCGTAAGTGTAATCGATAACTTTATTTATAAGAGTCAAAAACGTGTCCAAGGTTTGCTTGGCACCGTTCGGACCGGTTGAACGGACGATTACTTTGGCGTCGTTTTTCATAGGGTTTGAACCCACTGCAATCCAGGAAATGCCTTCTGTAAGCTCATACTGGATTTTGTCAGCAAGGGAATTATTCCCCTTTGCAAACGGGTCGGCTCCTTTGCCGGAACCAGAACCACCAAACGGATTCGCTACGTCGTCAGAAGCGGTATCAGATTCGTCGTTTTCTGCTTCATCATCCTGCAGGAAAGGAGCGGTTGACCACATCGGCCTGAGGTGAATGACTGACTGCGTAAACATCGTCGGACGCACCAAAACAGTGTTTATCGGATAATCTTTCAGTTGGTCGAACGCTTCGGCAATTTCACCGCGGGGACTTGTTTTCAGATTCGTGAACAGCGCTTTTGTAGCGGTCGTAATCTGGTCAAGCAAATTTTGTGAAAAATTACTTCTTCCAGAATAACTATAATCCTGCTGCTTTTCAGCACCTTGCAGCGGGCCGGGTATTGTGATGAAAAAGCCGTGCCTCACAAATCGGACCGGGAAACCGAATACATCGTCACCGCTAGGAGAAATGTTAAACTTTGCCCGACCAAACGCTTGTTTCATCGCGGCTTGCTGTTCTTCAGAAGTGTTGTCAACCGGAATCGCAACGATAAACGGAATCTGATTCATCAAGAAATCTGTCCGCGAAATGATGTAAACGCTTTCAATCCTGGCGTCTTTTTTGAGTTTGTCCAGAATTTGGGCAAGCGGTGTGAAAAACATGTTTTTGAATTGTTTCATCCCCTCCAACATATTTTCCAATCCAGAGTTATCCGAACCGGCAATAACGGCGTTTTTCTTAATTTGTTCGGTTACATATTCCCAAACTTTCTCGGTGTCAATTTTCGCAACGTCGATTTTAATGACCAAAAACGACTCGTCGTTCATAATCGGCGCAAACGACTCGGCAGCTGGTGAAGCGGGCGCTTTGTTCGCCTCGGCAGCAGGCCGCTGAGCCACCACCACACAAGTTAACGCCGTAAGTGTAATCGCAGCACAAAAACCAAATGTTTTCTTTAACATAAATGGTTCCTTTCTTTCTAGGGGAGGAATGCGAAACGGAAATGTGTGAGAAGGAACGGATTAACCCCCCAACTTAACTTACGTTGGTGGCTCATTTTTTTCAGCACGCTTTTGGCGGCTCGTGGTCCGTGCAACTCACTTGTCTTGCTTACCTTTATACAACTTTCTGTCAATCGCCGCAATATAGTTGGTCCAATTTCCGTCAGCGTTTGGGTCCTCGAAAATATACTTCTGGAATTCCGCCAGTTTTGCGTCGAGCGAATCAATGTAATGCAACGCAAGAGCTTCGACACACATCGGCAACTTGCTGCTACCGTTTTCGTAATTGCCGTGATGTGAAATAAGCATGTGTTTCAACATCATCGCAATTTCCGGGTCGAACGGCTGGTTGGCCAACTTTGCCGCTTCACGAATTTTGTCATGCAAAATCTCAACACCAAGAAATGGATGTCCGAGCATTTGCCCGTGGTCGGAATAGCTCATTTCGTTCTTGAAATTCAGTTCCTCCACTTTTCCGACGTCATGCAAAAACGTACCGGTTAGAAGCAGATCACGATTCAACATCGGCAGAAACGGCACAATTGCGTTTGCGATTTTCATCATATTCACCGAGTGTTCCAACAGCCCGCCGGGATATGCGT
>JBOFQC010000357.1:0-5106 GCA_051660725.1 Thermoguttaceae bacterium | reverse complement strand
TGTCCCGACCCTGACACTACTGAAGACGAACAACTTGCGCTTTCGAATTTGGCGAGGTTGCGAAGCGTTTTGCCTCTTTGCGACGTAATCGTGGTTACCGGTACGCAGCAAAAATATCGGAGCCGAAAAGTTGCGGACGAATTAACTGACGCCGCACCTGGTGCCAGGTTGGTGTTCGTGCAAACCAATGCGGACCGTGACGCCGACATTCGGGAAGATTGGAAAAAAGTACTTGAAGACAAGTACGAGACAGGCACGATTTTTTTCGTTGATTCAACCGGTCAAAGTCGGGAAAAATCTGACGACAATCTCGACGCATTGCGGAACCTTTTGACAAACGAAATGAACGAGGAACACGCCGTTTTGGTGCGGAGTGCGAATTATTTTGATCTGGCGGAAGAAACAGTTACGGAGTGTTTGCTGGAAGTCGATTCGGTTTATCCGGCGGTGAAAAAGTTACACGAAAAAATTGATCAGCAGCGACAAAAACTTGGGCTTGAGATATCCGAAAAAACGGAGCGGGAACTGATTCGGGACCGCCGACTTTGGGAAGGACGGCTTCTGGAACGGCTTACGATTCGTTGGGGTTATTCGCCGTTTTCGCTTGTTCTCCGTGCGTATCAACGTCTCGGTTCTTTTGCAATGGGAATGGCTCTTGCGCGAGCGAGGTCGATTCCGCAGCTTGCCGCTCTTGGTGCAGTTGAAGGGGTGCGTAATCTCCGTAAATGGTCTCGTAATAGGCGGATAAAAGAACTTGAAGAAAACGTTCCGCTAGACGAATATTGGGACGAAACTGCGCTTAGGGAAATAAATCTGGTACTTGCCGGATTTGCCGGTGAAGCGAAACTTCCGGAAGAAAATATTGACCAGGTTTACGACGAAGCGAAAACCGCCGGCACTATGTTCACGCAGGTTGTTGCGAAAGAACTCGATTCCGCGTGCAACCGTTTAACGGACAAAATTGATTTTCTTCCGATTCGGCTGGTTTACGAAACGTTGGTGTCAGTTATGATGCTTTTTGTGTTTGCCCGACCCGCATACAATTTCTTTTACGAATCGTTTCAAGAAGGAAAAGATATTTGGCCGCTTAGCAATTACATGGTTTCCGTTTTCTGGTTACTGGCTTGGTGCGGTATATTGCTCGGAATTTTCCTTTACTTTCTGTATAGGGCACTTGAGCAGGAAATCGAGGAGACATCGCAGCTTTGGAGTTGCAAGGAGTCAATGGAGCATTTATTCAGTACGCTTGATTCACGAACCGAAAGCGTGGACGAATACCGCCAGCAGCTTATGCGTATGAAAGAAAAAATCGATGTGTTAAACGAACAGGGCCGTTCACTCGACGAAAAACTTGGCAGACGAATTATTAGTCAGTGACAGTGTTTAATGCCGCCACACAAGTCCAAACGCAACAAAACGAGCCGGAAGTGTAGTCGGTACTCCGACGTAACTTCCGGGTTTAATCGACTTAGGCACAGAAAGGGAGTATTATGAAAAAATATCTTTTATGTTTGATAATTCTTTGCTTCTCTTTTATTTTTGGCCCGAAAAACTTACCCGCACAGCTTGGACCAGTTGAAAAAGAAAACTTCTTCGTCGTCGTGGATGTGCAGATCGGTAAAGAAATCTTTCGCGCGGATGGTGCGGTTTTTTATCGGTTTGCTCCAAAGGATAACTTGATTTGCTTTTCACAGCTTGACGACTTGCAGAAAGACGGTGACACTGATTCTGTCTCGTTAAAGTTGCGGAATCCAGCTGACGACACGGAGCAAACTCTGGTATCTTCGCCAAACGATGATAAGCTCTGGAGAGCTTGCGATTTTTCACCCGATTGCATGACCATGATAACTTTTAATGAGCCGCCGTTTGATTGTACGCCCAAGTTTTTTTCCTTGCCTTCTTTTGAACAACAATTTGAGTTGGAAAAGATGTATGGAATGCAATACGTATTAGACTCAGAATTTCTTTTGCATACTGGTTTTCAATATGATGACGTAACACTTTTTTCGGCAAAAGACGGCACGGAAATCTGGTCCGTTGAAGGATATTTTCACGGCATTTCTAATGACGAAACTCAAGTTCTGCTGAGTCCTTTACGCAACAATCAGATAATCATTTCCTGTCTCGAAACTAAAACCGGAAATGAACTTTGGCGACGAGAATGTTCAGGTGCTCAATTCTTTCCAGGTGATGACAAGATATTACTTCAGTGCTGTGATAAGTTTGGCAGAGAAACTACTAATATTTTCAAATATGAAGAAGGAAATATTGGCGAATTGCTCGACACGATAAAAGGAATATATTGTCAAATCAGCCCGACTGGTAAGCAAATATTTTACCGGCACCCGACTTACGAGAATATATATTATCTTTACGATGTGGAAAGTAAAAAATCGAAACGGGTACCAAAAACAGGACAGCTTGACACGTTTTCTTACAGCCCGAACGGCAGCTATTACACGCATGACAACAAGGCAGGTGATGCTTCGTATATCTACGACGCCATTACAGGGGAAGAAAAGCAGTCAGATGGTTATGAATTGAGTTATGGAATGATTACCCCTGACGAAAAGCTTTACGTCACCGTAGCGGGAGAGATCAAGGAAATCGAAACCGGCAAAGTGATTTTTCCTGGCGTGCCGCAAAAAGATGATTGTGTCAAAATCGAATTTATATCATTCTCCGAAGATGGCAGATACTGCGTTTTCGGTACTGGAAATTACACAATCAGCAGTATTTCGATTGCTGAAGAAGATGAAGACGAATGATTAACGGCAATGCACAAATGGTGTGTATATTATACTGATAATCAGAATAAATTTGCGGTTGATTCGTATTGGTAGTCCAGTTTCTCCGAAACTGGAGCGACTTTCGGAGAAAGCCGCCTACCTTGTGTTGTTCTACTAAAGCCTAAAGCCCAATGCCTAAAGCCTTATGTAAAATAGTCTATTTATTTTTTTGCGTTCTCTAAAGGTATCAAATGAAAAAAACAGTATTAGTACTTTCGTTTTTTGTTCTTTTTATTTTCGCGTCATTTTCACAGGGGGCGGAGCTGCCGAAAGCGAGTTGGAACAAATTGCCGAAATGGTACGGGTTCAACCTGCTTGAAAAATTTAATGTCGGAAACAATAAGCCGTTCGAGGAAAATGATTTCAAGTGGATCAGTGAGTTCGGGTTTAATTTCGTGCGGCTGCCAATGGATTACCGTTGTTGGATAAAAGACGGCGACTGGGAAAAGTTCGATGAAAAAACGCTTAAAGAAATCGACCAAGCGGTTGAATACGGTAAGAAATATAACGTACATGTGAATTTGAATTTTCACCGTGCGCCGGGTTACACCGTAGCGTCACCGCCGGAAAAGACTGATCTCTGGACCGATGCGAAAACTCAGGAAGTGTGCGCAAAACATTGGGCTTTGTTTGCCAAACGGTACAAGGGGATTCCAAACGAACAGCTGAGTTTCAATCTTTTTAATGAGCCGAGTGACGGAAACGTGGACAAATACGTCGAAGTGGCCAAAAAAATAATTGACGCCATTCGGGCCGAGGACCCGGATCGGTTGATTATTCTTGACGGTGCCGCTTGGGGACTCAAGCCGTTTATTGAAGCGAAAGATTTGAATGTCGCGTTGTCTTCACGTGGTTATTCTCCGTTCGAACTGACTCATTACAAAGCGGGTTGGGTGAATGGTGCGGATAAATTTCCCGTCCCGACTTGGCCGATTCAGTCGGCTAATGGATTAATTTTTGGCACTTCTAAACCTCAGCAGCAAAAACCGCTTGTGATAAACGGGCCGTTCACGGTTGACACCACTTTGACACTGCGGCTTTACCAGGTTTCGACAAAAGCCGAACTTTACGTAAAAGCTGACGACAAAACGATTTTCGAGAAAACATTTGAGCCGAAAGACGGGACCGGTGAATGGAGCAAAGTCGTTTACATGCCGCAGTGGAAATGTTACCAGAACATTTATGACAAAGATTACGAATGTACAATTCCTGCCGGAACGCATAAAGTCGAAATTGGCGTCTTGGACGGCGACTGGGCCAGCCTTTCGAAACTTGAGCTGACACCAAAAGCGGGTAAAAAAACGCAAATTGATTTACTACCCGATTGGAATGCGGATACAACGGAACTTGCTTATGACACCACAAACGGCAAAATCAGCGGCGGAATTGTAAAAGACCGGAAATTTCTAATGGATACCGTTGTAAAGCCGTGGGTGGATATTGAAAAGCAGGGCGTTGGTGTCATGATCGGCGAATTCGGCGTTTTCAACCAGACGCCACACGATGTGTCGCTTGAGTGGATGGAAGACTGCTTGAAAAATTGGCAAGACGTCGGTTTCGGCTGGTCGCTCTGGAACTTTCGCGGCGGAATCGGAGTCATGGACAGCCAACGTAAAGATGTCGAATACGAAGATTTTCACGGTCACAAACTTGACCGTGAAATGATGAATATTTTACAAAAGTACGCAAAGTAAGACTCCCCGGTTAGCCGCCGAGCCCTGCTCGGCGTTGTACACCCCGGAGCAGGGCTCCGGGGCTAACTCATATAATACGGAACCGCAATAATATTTTGTTCTCGTTGACGAAAAACACCGAATTGGTATACTCATTCGGAGCGTAATTATTAGGTTAATACTATTCGGTACAAGTAATAAAAAATGATTCTAAGTATACTAAAAGAACGATTTTCAACGGCTCTTTCCGGTTTGGTTGATGATTTGGCTCCACTTTTGGAGCTTATCCGCGTAAGTCAGGACTCGAAGTTCGGCGACTTTCAGGCGAACTTCGCAATGCCGCTCGGTAAAAAACTCGGGAAACCGCCGCGCGAAATAGCAACGGAAATCGTGAACCGCGTTGATCTCGCAGACATTGCCGAGCAGACGGAAATTGCAGGGCCAGGCTTCATTAATATAAGAATCAAGGAATCGTTTCTTTCGGAGCTTGTGTACAAAACACTGCTTGACGATGTGCGGCTTGGTGTGCCGTTGGTTGCTGGTCCGCAAAAAAAACGGTTCCTAATCGATTACTCGGCTCCAAACGTCGCAAAATCAATGCACGTCGGACATATCCGCTCAACTGTAATTGGTAATTCGCTTAC
>JBOFQC010000356.1:0-2999 GCA_051660725.1 Thermoguttaceae bacterium | reverse complement strand
GGTGGAACACATATTGACAGTGTTGCAATTGTACGTCTCTCGAAGGGCGAGAGCTGTGTCAAAGATAAATATCTCATTACAACTACAGTTCTAACTGTTTCAAATAGGTGTCTTTCTTTGTTACCCATCGAATCTGTGATATGTACTTTCACATCACCATCAACTGGAGTGTAACTATCCGAAATAAAAATCGGTTTGTCATAAGGATTTTTAGCTTCGATTACAATGTAAACGGTATCACCATACATAATATTATTTGGAAATAATCTTACTGTGACATCCGCATATGGCCAACATACTTCACCTTGTGATAATATGGAGAACATAATTATGCTGAGAAAATACATATTTACCTCTTAGAATAATGGTTTTGAAATTTGTTGAATTTGCGTAATATCGCTATCTAAAAATTTTCTGAATTCCGGGAGCAGTGTTTGCATAAAAGGAATGGGGGATTTCATAACACCCTCTGAAGCATTCGCGATCTCTAAGTCATCAAGAGAGAGTACATGCCCGATTTCGTGTAACAATACACTTTCAGTTGCATTACCCATCATCGTAGAGCCCGCATTTTGTGAAGAGATATTTATTGTTTCGTAAAAAATGAATATTGTATTGTATCCAGATTGAAAGAATCCAGGATTAACACTATGCCCCCATGTCGGGTCTATAGTATACAAATCTATCTGAGATGCCATAACAATCCGAACCGTCCAAAATTCATCGCAATCTCCATATATGTCTCGACCACATGGGATAATCATGTCTTCAAGAACGCGTTGGTAATCAATGCGAGACATCGGATATTCGATGTCAAAAATAATCGGAATTACATTAGGAAATTCTTTCGGCACAACACAAGCTCTTGCCAATTCAGATGCTACAATTCCACCGAGGTAAGTGGCTGGATCACGTATATCTGCTGAAGGTGCACCTGTCCAATTTGCGTAATCACACTCCACATTCAGCGTTCGCCAGACGGTGAGGATTGGTGTTTTAAGTGCGTTAGGCAGGTTCTCTTTGGTGCCGTCTGCTTTTTTACGTTGCAATGTGACACCATCAGCCGCAAACGTGTAACTGCTTTCTACTCCTGCGTTTGGATGAGCAGTCACTATATAATTGTCTCCTGCGTGAGCCTTTAGCTCATACTTGCCCGGCTCTTTGTCTTTTTGGGACGAAAACGAAAACTCTTTCGTATTTTTGATCTCACCACTTGCAAATGTTACTTCATAATTATCATCGGAAGTTCGGAGTTTTCCATGATTATCACGTTCTCCGACACCATTATGATTAATCGTTTTTGTGCTGCCTATCGGATTATTTGGATCGTAAATTGCCAAATTCACATGCCCTGCCATTCCTGCCGGGATTGCGTAAGCCAGCGTCACTTTCACATTTATTTTGTCGTTCAAAGACGATGCTGTTGGTGTACTCTGCTCTGGAAAACAACGTAGTCCTCCTCCATTGGCTCCTGGATTATCACCAAGTTTTATTGCGTTGGTGGTGCCATCTATTTGTTCCCACTCCACTTTCGAAATCTCGGTTTTGCCGATTCGTGGTTTATCTTTTGTCTCCGCAGCATTAACCGTCCATTTTAATGGAGCCCGATCAGAAATCATATTCGTTTTTATATAATGCTCAGTAGTTACACCATTTACAGGGGAACTATTTTGTTTAGGTATAATTGAAGGAATAATCGCGAATTCACCATTAGTACCAGGTTTGCCGTAAGCCCAATGGTCATCATCGACGAGGGTTTTACCTGCAAATGTCGTTCCTGTTGTAATGACACCTCTTTGATCCCAGTTAATATTTGCAAATGATGTTGATCGAACATTTTTGAAAGCAAGGCCATCAAGTATCGGCCTCCAACGATAATCATTTTCGGTCCAAATCAAGTCCCATGTAGTACCAGTGTTATGTACTTTCTTCCAGTTTCCTGCTGCGTCTTTTTCTTCTACTTCGTAACCTATCACACGGAATGCGTGAACATTGATCGTTAATGTATAAGCAGGTTGTGCAGAAGCAGTAGGAAACAGTGTTATCGTTCCAGACCCAATACCTCCAGTTGGAAATATTGTGATAGATGCTGTTCCTGCGATATATGTTGCACCACTGAACCCACTTGACGTATTGACAGTAAGCGATGACACAGATGGTACTTTAGAACTGATACCATCACCATACGGTATCGTAACTGATGTAACAAGATCGGCATTGATAAATACGTCGTAAGGTGTGTTTTGTCTTTGCCCTGGTGGGATGTCAGCGTATTGAGGTCCTGAATCTCCACCGCTTGATAAGCCATTAAAACCATTGGAACCAATACTAGCAATATCCACGGCTTGCACACCAAGTACTGCTTCGTCTAATACATTCACACCTTGTGAACTGAAACCGCTAGGTTGGTTATTTGTCATCACAGCAGAGTCAATATCACTAAAAATAGCCGCGTTACCGAAATTCAGCGACCCGACATCAAGCGTTGACATCTGCGTAAAGAATAAATCATCGCCGAACTGTTGTGTCAAATCGACGCTGCTTTCCGTATTGAAATCGCTTGTGATTTCAGGAGTTACATCATTCGTTCTTGATTCGCAAGCAAATTCTACACGCGAATCAGCGGCGTCAACTGTCCCAAGCTGGGCCGAGAGGGCGTCAAGCTGGATTTCGGTTAAGGCGTCAAGATTTGTGGTGTCATTGCGATACTCGGCTGCTTCAGTCGCATAACTTGTATGATTATCGTAGCTGGCGGCAAGTGCAGCCCCTGCCGCGACTCCCAATATTGAGGTCGACACCGGCAACCTTTCTTCCAGCGGTTCGTGGTACAGAAACCGCGACCTGATTGCTTGTTTTTTCTTGTTCTTCGCAGTGTTTTTTTCATGTTTTTCAGTAAAAAACATCCATTGTGACGCGATTTTTTCAAGAAAACTGCTCGTAACTGCCTCCATTTTGGTAAGAAATTTCGAAAATAGTTCCAAAAACAAAATTCAATAATT
>JBOFQC010000355.1:0-4793 GCA_051660725.1 Thermoguttaceae bacterium | reverse complement strand
CCAAAAGAATCGGGCAGAAATGCACATGCAGAATCGCAAAGCACCAACCGCCAGACTTATGCGGAAAACGGGTTTGATTTCTTATACAAACAAAGGACCGCTGGTTTCGGAAAGGATTTCGGTCACTGGCGTCACAATTCCACTAAAACAACACATCGGTGCGCCGTGCGTTCCCGTCGTACAGGTGGGACAGCCCGTAAATATCGGACAGACAATTGCTGTTCGAGCAGTTGGACAAGACGGAAAACCTGCTCTCGGAGCCGACATTCACGCATCAATAAACGGAACGGTCCGCTCAATTGGCGCTGAAATAGTTATTGGTTGAACATAAGGATTAAGGTCCAGTAACTTCAAAAGTTTGGTCAACCTTTCCACTTGATGGAATAGTAATATGATGTGGTGTCATATCGGGGTTGTTAAAACTCGGATCAACCACAACTTTAGCAGGCAAATGCTCTATACGAATTTTTTCTTCTTCGCTAACTCCCGGAGGAGCGACAGAAACTTCCATTTTTGAAATAAGAACCGAATATTCACCTGCCGGAGCCCCGACAAAATCGCCGTAAGTCTGTATCTTTGCAGCACCAGATTTATTGGTTGTACCGGTCGGTTGCCATTTATTTTCTGGGTCAATCGCCTTGAACATGATAAATGCGCCTTCAACAGGTTCTCCATCTTTCATGACCGTAATTGTACACGGAATCAATTCAGGTAAATCAGCTGGCCGCTGTACGCCTTTGTGCGAGCTGAAACAACCCACGAATGTCACAGCAACTGTAAAATATAACAAAAAGCAGAATATTGTTTTCATAAGAATTATTGTTGTTTATATACTGCATGCAGTCAATTTATTGCGGTCTACTGCTTTACATGCCCTTGCGTTTTCAGCAGGGTAAAGCAAAGAAAACTGCGTTTAATGACTACACATGACATAACTTCTGGCTGGATGACAGATTTGGTATAACCTGCCACGAATTAAACCTATATAAAAAAAGCAGCAAGAAAGACGGAGGCAACTAATAAGCCATTGTCAATTCGAAGCCATGCCGTATCACACACGGCATGGAGAAATAGTTCATACATAATTATAATCCGGCAGATTCTCCGCCGCTAATGGATCCCATACTACCCCAAACACCGTAAGGTGAGCGTCCTCCGGTTACTGGTAATTGGTCGAGACCATTTGATCCGCCACTCCAAGTCGAACAATCAATTGTATTTGAAATAAACGAAACCGATCCATCAAAACGAGATGCGTTCACCCCACCAGTGTGACTACTGGAAGCACTCATAATTGAACGTGAAAGGTCAGTATCAACCGCACAACTTGGTGAATTCGGCGGAAGAATCGTGTTAAATGCCGAAAAATGTATACGACCATCACCCCACTGCCTGCCACTCCACTCGTTTGCAAGCGTGATACCAAGACGATATTTTGAGCTTTCAGCAGAGTCACGTAGTGCTAAACACGCACTAGGTGCTGTAGCCAACGAGTTTGTATCAGCTTTATTTTGGATTATTCCAAGAGCAACTGACCCGGTAATTGAGTTTTCGCCAGTAGCTATTTCTCTTTCGGAGAAAGCTATTGTGTTACTTGTTCCATCTGAAATAGACCCCAAGGTTCTCCATTTCAAACCACAGGTAAAAGGACCACGTGGATTGTTCAACCATCCCATATAACGGGCATCAGTTAAGGGAATAAACCCTCCTCCGTCATAAGTGAAATTATCCGACCAATCACCCCAAGACGGACAAATGCTCGAAGCGCGTGCTGCCTTCTTATTACCAGCAGAAGGGCAAAGTAAAGCACCATTTGGGTTACCCCACGGCGTATCTTTGTCTGGCATTCCTCTCATATATGGATTTATGTCGGTGTTACATACTTTTTCGTATCCGGCCAACTGTTCCATATACGGCATTAATATTGTTGCAACACTGATGTTGGCAAAATCTGTTCGCTTGAATACACTGCAACCTGCCGGAAGAGAACCTTGTGTAGCGTCGATATAGTTATGTAAAGCAAGAGTAATTTGCTTTAATTTATTCGAGCACTCCATTCTTCTAGCTGCTTCGCGTGCTGCCTGAACAGCTGGCAATAGCAGGGCAATAAGAATACCAATAATAGCAATAACTACAAGAAGTTCGACAAGCGTGAACGCTTTATTCCGATGTTGTATTTTTATATTATAGAATTTTTTCATCTTAATTTCCTATGTGTATTTGTTAATGTCGTGGCAGTACCGAAACCAACGTCAAGTTTTATACTATGCGTAGTAATTAAATCGCAGTTTTCCTTGCTTTACCCTGCGGGAAAAGCAAGGGTATGCAAAGCGAGTAAACTGCATAACATTGACAACGCGCAGTATAGAACGATTCTTTAAAAAATGTGCTTATTTCGAAGCACTACCTATAAAAGGGAGCTTTATGACGTTGTACAGTATATTACAGTCGTTCAACTTTTAATTCGATTTCTTTGGTACTGGAGCTGATGTCCATCTTAATTGGGCTTTTTTCTCCATTTAAAACGCCCGGCACAATTAGCTCTTCTAAAATTGGCATTCCAGAAGAGTCCGAACCAGACGGTTTTGTGGCGTTAGTAATATAAACTTCGTAAGTCCCGGAAGGCAAACCGTCATTTTCCGATTTCGACCCAACTGTGAAAGTTCCGTCTTCGCCGATTTGCCCTCTAGCCAGAAAGGTATCCGTCTTAAAGCAGACAATCCCTGCCGGTAATGGCGAACCATCATCCGAATAAACAACCTTTCCTTTTAGCTTGGTGTTACCGCAGCCTGTGACAAAAAGGAGTAAAATTATTAACGATAGTTTTGTGAATATAGTACGGCTCATGTTTAATTATAAAAATAAAAATTATGGTAAGCTTACACTTTTGCCATCACGAACATGGCTTAAACTGAAAAGTATCGGGAACACTGGTGTCGTATTACTTACGCTACGAACAGAGCCATCACCTAGCAAAAAGAGGCATGTGCCTGCATGTGAACTTCCGAAACCATATCCATTCAGCCAACGGTTGGGCGAAGTGTAATTCGGTGAAGCGAGCGGCAATTCGTTTCCATTTGGAATTTCCCGGTCAGATCGCCAACCGTAAACTACTGTACGTCCCATTGGACCCGTTCTCCATCCACCGCTTGCGAGGTATGAGCAATCGCCAGATTGATCTTCCCAGCCGGTTGTTCCTGAAGGTGAACATTGTCCGATAAGAGATGCTGGAATATGCTTTTCACCAACAACAAATTGATTTGAAGTACCATCTTTCCACCAGGAAAAATCATCTCGGGTTTCCCAATTTTGAAGCTTACTCGGATCTGGAGTGACGGAAGGACGAATCGGTCCTCGACATGGATTGATATTGTTTTGGTCAAGACCATTTGCGGCGTCCCACCATTGACCTCCGACTGCGTAATCAGAAATATAAACAACGGCATAATCACCTTGCGGTCCCGGTCCCGGTTCTGGACCATGACCTTGAGTGTAAGTACCATTTGTAAAACCAGTTGTCGTGGCTGTTCCAGAGCGTCTCGAAGGACAACGGTAACCCGGCACAGACCCAAAACCTTTGCGGTCTGCTTCTGTCAGGCGATATTGTTCAGGAATTTCATCCGTACCATTCCACCAAGCAGAGTTACTGGTTACAGTGTCAAAATCTTCGTGACAAAGTCTGGAATAAAGAGATTGTTGTTCAATATACGGATAAAGTAATCCCCAAAAAGATGGGCGACCAATGCAAACGGCTGTCGGCGGGAGCCCCTTTTTCGCGTCATGGAAATTATGAATTGCCAAACCTACTTGCTTTAAATTATTTGAACATGACATTCTACGAGCAGCTTCTCTTGCTGCTTGAACCGCTGGAAGAAGAAGGGCAATTAATATACCAATAATTGCAATAACAACAAGAAGTTCTACAAGAGTAAAACCTCTCTGACTTTTGGGCTTACTTCTAACATTAAATTTACATCTTAATTCTTTCATAAGTTTTCTTTTGTTAAATGCTAATAAAATATAAGATACTTGCAACAAAACAATAACGTTCCTGAAATTTCAATATACGAAACCACCTATCAATATTATATCGTTACCATATTAACATGATGATAATTTAGTAATAATCTGAACTTACGTTCAACTGCCGTTTTTTTGTATTTTATATGCATATAGATTTTTTACAATATTATTCCACATATTATTTTCGTAAAACATATATTAAACTGCAGTTAAAGCATAACCGATGCAAATACCGCGCCAAAACGGCAGAACTACATTGTTTTCAGCTATGCGCATTACACGAAGCACAGATATGAGGTTTTTACTTTAAATATATTCCTGCTTTGCGCGTGTATTTTAAAGTAATCCCTTATAACTAAAGAAAAACCGTGAATTTCGTAAAGATCACTGTATAAGGAAAGTAGAAATAGATATTCGAACTATTATTTATCTATGCAAAAATTATTGAAGGTATTTAAACTATTGAACGCGAAATTTTTAGACTTTTGCGACACTCTTTCACTTCGGAGGGAAAGTCAAATGGCTAATTCTTTGAAAACACCAGAAAAAAAGATTTATGTAAAAAAGATTGCATTTCATGCAAAAATCGTGCTAATTCGTAGATGAAAACGCACATCCAGAATCAGTCGCAAGACAGAAACTGACAAATTAATATTAGTCAACTTACTAACATTTGCCGTTTTTTCTTGAAGAAATAAGCGGTAACAGAACTCCCGCTTCGCCGACTTCGGTTTTATCCGAATCGAAATCAAGCACCGCAATATCAGCGA
>JBOFQC010000354.1:0-4820 GCA_051660725.1 Thermoguttaceae bacterium | reverse complement strand
CCTGGTTTGGTCGTTTTTTGAATCTGCTTTATCCAGCTTTTTGCGCGAATTGCAAATCAGAGTTGCCGGAAACGGACACTGTGTCGGTTCTTTTATGCACGCATTGCCGTAATACGTTTGCGTCTAAGGAAGTACGATTTTGTCAAGGTTGCGGCTCTTTTTTTCCTGTCTTATACGATGTTGATATTGAAAAGTCGGTGGTGTCAAATAATTCATACTGCAAATACTGCGTAGACGAAAAAAACGCGTTTAATCGAGTGATTCCGCTCGGCGAATATAAAGACGAGCTTCGGGAAACGGTTCTGAAAATGAAAAACGACAAAAGCGGTGTGCTTGCCGATTCTGTTGCTCAGCTTCTGGTAAATGAGCGGCGACGTGAACTTGAACATTTCGGTGCCAACATTGTTATTCCTGTTCCGATGTACTTCTGGAAATCATTTGAGCGGGGCGTCAACAGTTCGGAAGTGGCGGCGCAAAGAATCGGCCAAATGTTAAACTTGCCAATTTACAATAACATCGCCTACCGGAACCGTGCTACGAGGCCGCAGTCGGAGCTTTCGCCGAATCAACGGATTTCAAATGTAAAAAAAGTGTTTTCCGTTAGAAAAAAATTCTGGCTCCGGTACCGATATGTCGACGCCAGACGTTTTCTTGAAGGCAAAAATATTCTTATTGTGGACGATATTTTAACAACCGGTGCAACAAGCAACGAACTGGCAAAGGCGCTACGACAATTCGGAGCGAAATCAATTGCCGTTGCCGTAATCGCACGAGCGATTGGAAACAAGTATTTCGTGTTTTGAATAGCTATACCCAATGCAGTCATTGTTTTATAGTTTCTAAAGTTTTGAAACTCAGGGGGCATCAGCGTTGCGACTTCCTTCTTGTATTGCTTGCCGATTTGATTCAAGCAAGAGTGGATTCCTTTCTTGAACTCCTAGAACGTTTCGTAGTACACGTAGTATAGGCATTTCTTTTTCACAAACCTCCGTTGCCGTAATGTAGCTGTCGTTTATAATTCTAGTCAATTCGTCCATCATGACATCATAAGCCCCCAGCACGTTCAAACGTCGTCTGCCCGATGGACTCTGAACGAATATCCGTTCGAAACGCCACAGCCAACCGATAAACGCCGCCTCTGTTCCCGAGTTTTTCAATGTTTGGTACTGATTATCTTCAGCTTGCCCTGCATTGGAAAACATGCAGTTTTTTCCGAGCGACAGTATAAGATAAACAAAAAAACCTTGCTCTTTCAGAAGAAAAAGCAAGGAATTCGTTATTCTCGTCCCACTGAATTATTTTTTCAGCTGGCTTGAGTATTTTTCTTGCGGAACCGTCTTGAAAATGGCAACCCGACAAGTCCAAGTCCGAGAATTGCCAAGGTTGCTGGTTCCGGAGTCGCGTTTCCTCCATTTTCGCTTTCATTTATATCGCCATCTTTTGACACCACACGAATGAACCACTCGGGGCTTGAACTGTTGCTTTCGTCTGCAAGTTGATAGACCAAAATGTCGTAATCATTCTTTTTGAGTTCGGTAAATACACCATTGGCATACATGTCGGATGTGTGGTGAAATGGATCGGCAACGTAACTTCCGGCCCAGGATAGATTACCATTGTTAATAGCAATCCAATTTTCTGAGCCACTAATTTCTTCGCCATTTAAACCAATAGCCTTACCGTCGGCGTTATAAAGGTAATGACCTGCACCGCTAAACCCATTTGACCCTGGATCGTAAACGATATTCCAAATAGCGGCCTGAATAAGTGCCGCGTCATCATAACTATAACCTCCATTCGGCGAAAATGCAGTTGCATAAGTGTGCGCGATAAGGTTAGTTATAGCAGTAACTTGATCTGTGTTAAAATATTTGCTTGAATCCAGTGATGTGACGAAATAATCATCGCTACTACCATCGGTATTCCAGCAGTAATTCGAATTCATACTTCTAAACGCCAAAAAGGTGTCAGCTCCATCATTTAATTCATAAGGAACTGCTTGCTGACCCGACGTCATGCCGTATCCACCACTTTGAGCCGGACCCAGAATCGCATTCCCTGATAGGTTTACCGCATCTGCAAATGAAGCAGATACGAAGGCAGCAAAGCAGATTAATGTTAAAAATGTAATTCTCAAAATTTCTTCTCCTTGTTGTGTATGTTTGTTTTCGTTTTCTCGTTAAGTCCAGCAGTACAATATACTTGCGGCGACAGAAATAATTACGCAAAAACCTTGCCAAAGTTTCTGTTAATTTGTCAATTATTTTCTGTCAATAATGGCGTTATTTTGAAATTTGACAAATTCTATCTGACAAATACTGTAAATCAGGGCATTTTTTTCTGAAGTAAATGTGATACCTGATTAGCTATGGTAAAAATATCGCTCACTTTAATGCAATTTCGAGCTTGTAGATTACTCAAAATAAGCAATTAGTTTCTCTGCAAAATTATTATATCTGCTATCACTGTATCGTTTTGCATCAATCCGCTTCAAAACATTGCATTTTTTTTATACACTCTTTCCATGCAAAATACCTGAGTTTCAAAGTCGTCTTATCATGATTTGGACCGCAATGTTTATTTACTTACTAAATTTTAATTGCTATACTTGCACTGGTTCACGTTGTTAACGGTATATGCAAATTTCCAATCTGAAAACATTGTTTCCACAAGAAGTAATTTCTTACTGTTTTTTTAAGAATTGCTGCCCCCATATTTAAGAAGAGTAATTATTCCTGAAGTTTATCAAAATAACTTTGAGTCATATCATCTGGAATCGCGGTATGATCAGGGGTACGAAACTCAAATAATGATTCGGAGATGTCCCCTTTATTTAGTGCTACCTGCACGAAATCTTGTCTTATCATTGGTTCAATATCATGTATTTCAGCCAGCGGACCTTGAAAATACTCTAACCGATAAGGAAAAAAATCTTCTTGCCCAAGATACACAACTAAAGAACTAGGGATTGCTGAACCTTTCTTGTTTTTCGAATTATTATTTTGTTGTTTAGTCAACTGGTTAAGTTTTTTTTCGCTGATAGGAACTGAAACTTTCCAAACAGGGAATGCTTTATCTCCAGAGCCTAACTCGCCGCTTTCAACAGTGCCGTTATCAAAATCATATATTTTTTCCAACTGGCAAAGAGTGCCGACAATACCGCCCAACACGGACATTTGTCCTAATTCACTAGCCAAATTCGGCGACTTTGATTTTGCCAACATGTTTTTTAATTTTGATAGCTCAATTCTCTGCAACCGTTTTTCGCCTTCAATTGATGTGTATTTCCAAATATCTCGACCATTACACACAACCTTAAGCGTGCTTGAACCTGAATCGTCACTAGGGGAAACAACTGAAGTCGGCTGTATTCTCAAAACCAGCTGGAATAATCTGCTAGAATCCTTTAAAACAGAAGCTTCTTCACTTTTCTTGTCTAAGTAGACGCCATTTCCAGTAAATTCACTACCAAGATAGTTTACTTTCAAGCGAATTTCCGCGTCGATTGTATTTAGCTCATTCACATTGTTAATCGCTTGAGTGATAATTGCTTTGGCATTACGCCGTTCAATTTTTCTTTCTCGCGGCACATTTGTTACATTCCGGTCACCAATAAGGCTTCCGGTTCCTTGTCCGAATCCAATTTCTTCAACTGTGTGAAAATACGCAAGCAGCGCAGAAGCGGTAAAAAAAACAATTATTAAATAGCGCATATAAAGCAGTTCCGATTATGCAGATTATACCTTTTTTAAAGAAACTGCGGAATTTTACGAAAAAATGGTAATCCCGTCTATACCAATTATGCCGATAATAACTGCGAAAAGGTGGGCTTTCTACCTAAATTGTAGGGCAATGCCAAACCGGCTTCGGTTTAAATTTAATTTCCATTTCCAAATTGGCTCAACTGAAAATAAAAGTTAAGTGACTCAGTTATGTTGAGCGACAGGTAAAAAAGGGGGAACATAATGCGATATTGTGCTTTTAGCTTGGTTTTTGCAATGTTGACGGTTGCAATTGGCTGTCAAGGTCCGCTTCATCAAGGTGGATTCAACGGCGGACAAAGGCATCCGGGTTACGGTGGTCCAGCAGTCGGTCCAGGTGCCGTTCCTCCGTACTTTGCAGCTCAAATGGGAAATGCAGCTTACCCGCAACCAATGGGTGGAATGCCAATACCCGGCGGTCCAGGCTGTGATTCCATGACAGGAAACAACGGTTCAGCCGCAAATAAAACGTCTCAGATCCAATTTAATGGACCAGATGGAATGTTGATTTATTACGATGTTTCGGCTCACGGTATGTTCGACTCCGAACCGATCAGCTGCCCAGGAATTCATAATTTTCGTCAAGGTGAAGAATATCGCTTGAAAATTTCAAACATTCCGACCCTGCCGGGCCGCGATCTATATCCGACAATCGCCGTTGCTCCAGCTTTTGCAAAGTCGCAAGCGTTTTTGAGCCACAACATGATTCCGATTGTGTTCACGGATAACGATTTCGACCAAGTTGAGTCGGGTAACTTCATAACAAAAGTTATTTACCTGCCGAATCCGGAATTTCAAGGACTCGCAACCGCAGGCGTTGGAACTCTCGTAAATACACAACTAGAACCGGGTGTAGATCCGATAATCGAAGCCGAAAACCGAGGAACTATACTTGCCGTTGTACGAATCGGTAACAAGGACCTGAGCGCCGAGCCTGAAAACGTTGTCGAGTTCTCATCCTTGATAAATGAGGCGGAATTTGCAGCTGCTCAACAATACAGACAAATCCAGCCACCAGCTCACCCAGTGGTAAAACCTGTTGCTGGTGTCAATGTAAGT
>JBOFQC010000353.1:0-3998 GCA_051660725.1 Thermoguttaceae bacterium | reverse complement strand
TTTGTTTTAAATTGACGAAATCAACATAATCCGGGAAGTAGACACTGCAATTTTGTTACGCTGATCCAGAATCAACGGCTAAACATAATTGACTGAGCTTCATTCAGACCGCCCCTGTCCGCTAACAAGTTTTACTTTTCTGGCGTTAATGAGAAATTTTTTCCCGGACGCTTGCGTCCAACAATCAATAGCCCAGTACAAGGCGGCGGAGTGAAACGAAGCAGCCGCAGTGCTGGGTTAGGCGTTAAAAAATCAAACCGACCCTTTTAGGGTCGCACATACTAGATGTTGTACAACCCTGAAGGGTTGTGTTTGTTTTGCACGCTTTTCCCAGGGTTTCGTGTGCTTCGCTGCGCTCGCTTCTCAACCCTGGGCTATTGATGGTTTGACCCTACGGGTCGGTAAATGCACAAAACTGGAAACTTTTTACCTCACTTCAGACCGACCTACCAGACTACTAAACTTCGTGTTATCATAACAGAAAAAGCTGTAAAGTCAAGGAAAAGAAATAATGTCGCAGAAGTCGTTTTTCGAACTAGAACCGCAAGAATCAGAAAATCCGTTCCGTGATTGGAGCGAATCGGTTTCGCACGTACTTGCTCAGGTTGTTTTTCCAAGCGGGTTGGACGGGAAATTCGATTACCTTATTCCTCAGGAAATCGAAGGGAAGCTGTTTCCCGGCGTGAGAATAATGGTTCCGCTAGGGAAATCCAACCGTCCGACACTAGGCTACTGCGTCGGTGAAGAGGTTAAAACATTAACGAGCAAAGAAAGTGCCAGGCTAAAATCTATCCAAAGCGTGATTGATTCGAATCGGCTGCTTTCCGACAAAATGTTGAATTTGGCCGAATGGATTTCAGATTATTACCTCTGCCCACTCGGAACTGTACTCGAAGCAATGCTTCCGGCTGGGGTGCGTGGTCACGCCGCGACGCGGTTGACCTCTGTACTTTACGTTGCGGAAAACGCAGACGAAAAAATCGAAAAGCTGAAAAAAATTGCCTCCAATTCTCAAACGGCCAATTCTTTCTCTAAAAAAATTGGGATCGAAAATAAATCAACTGAAGCAGCCCAAAACAGAAACGTTAATATTGGCACCTCAAGGCAGAAAACGGAACTCGTAACCGACAAACAGATTTACGTCTTGAACGTGCTTAAAAACAGTCCGGAACCGCTTACCGCAAATGAACTTACAAAAGCGGCTAAATGTTCGCTTGCTCCGGTACAAGCGCTCAAGCGGCTTGGCCTGATAAGAACGAAAACAATCAGGCGGGAAACCGTCCCGCGAGTCGAAACGGCAACGAAAATAAATCCGGCAGACCTGATTGGACACAAGTTGAATTCGCAGCAGCAAAACGCACTTGATACCGTTTTGGAATCAATTGAGAAAATGGAACACCGGACGTTTCTGCTGCACGGGGTAACAGGCAGTGGTAAAACAGAAGTTTACATTCAGGCAATTGAAACCGTTGTAAAATACGGCAGGCAGGCAATTGTGCTGGTGCCGGAAATCAGTTTGACGCCGCAAACCGTTGGGCGGTTCAAAGGACGGTTTGAACACGTAGCCGTTTTACACTCACACTTAACCGACGCGGAACGGAATCGCCAGTGGAATAAAATCGTCAGCGGTGAAATACAAGTTGTCGTGGGGGCCAGAAGCGCGGTCTTCGCTCCGACGCCGAATCTCGGACTTATTATAATTGACGAAGAACATGAAAGTTCGTTCAAGCAAGACACCGCGCCGAGATACAACGCCCGAAACGTGGCAAAAAAACGGGCAGAAAACGAATCCGTTCCTCTTATTTTAGGTTCCGCAACACCTTCACTTGAAAGTTGGGTGGCTGCCCAAAAAGGTGATTTTCAGCTGATTTCAATGCCAAGCCGGGTCGCGGGTAGAAAATTACCAGCTGTAAACATTGTCGACTTACGTGAAGCGGTCCGTTCAAGAAACACCAGGGGAGCGGTTCACCAACAACTGCACTCCGCAATTGACTCCGCACTGAAAAGCGGCGGGCAAGTGATTTTGCTTCTAAACCGACGTGGTTTTTCGACTCAAATTCAGTGTCCGGCCTGTGGAAATGTCGTGAAATGCCCGGAGTGCGACGTTTCGCTGACTCATCACCGCTCTGAAGAAATTGCGCTTTGTCATTACTGCGATTACCAGATACCGGCGCCGCAAAAGTGTCCGAGCTGCGGTTTTCTTGGAATTCGTTATTCCGGGTTCGGAACGCAAAAGTTGGAAATGGAGATCAAGAACCGTTTCCCGGACGCAACTGTTTTAAGAATGGATACTGACACAATGCAGGGGCACGGGGCACACGAACGGGCACTTTCGCAGTTTCGGGAAGGAAAAGTACAAATACTGCTCGGCACGCAAATGATTGCGAAAGGGCTTGATTTCCCAAACGTGACACTTGTCGGAGTGATTAATTCGGATACGGCTTTGCATTTGCCCGACTTTCGCGCTTCGGAAAGAACCTTTCTGCTTATCACACAAGTGGCGGGGCGAACCGGACGCGGTGAAAAAGAAGGACGGGTGATTGTGCAGACATTTTGTCCCGACCACGCCGCAATTGTTTCGGCAACTGCACACGATTATTTGGGGTTCGTCAGTCAGGAATTACCGCTTCGTGAAGCGCTCGGTTATCCGCCGTATTCGAAAATGGCCAGAATTGTTGTGCGTGGGCCAAACGAAGAAAAAACGCTTGCCTTTGCCCGCGACTTTGCTGACCGATTCCGTAAAGAATTGGAAAACGGACATTTTTACTTGGCAGAAAAAGCCGAGGAAGCTGAAAAAGTCGAGAAATTTGAGAAACCTGATAAAACGGCTAACAACGAAAATAAAGTCGAATCCCAAAGTAACCAACCACTTGCGCCGAAGTTCCGGCTGTTAGGACCCGCACCCGCTCCTTTTGCCAAGCTGCGTAATGTTTACCGTTTTCATTTACATGTGCATGTGTATGACGCAGATTTTCTTCGTTGGGCGTTCAAACGCGCTTCTTCAGGTCTAAAAACTCCAGATGAAATCCAATGGATGATTGATATTGACCCAATGGATATGCTTTAAAGGGTAAATTTTACCTAAACGGACAATTCGTAAAAATTGATTAAACAGATTTAAGCAGTTTAGCCGATACAATGATGAGACAGAGAGTACCTGTTTTTTGGTGTAAATAGGCCAAATGTTTATTCACCTTGTCAGTAAACATTGTTAGCTCTGTTAGATAATTACGGATTTTGGCCGAAATTTCACCCATATTTGAACGCTTTTCTTGGAAGGAAGCGGAAAATGAGTAGTCGAAATAAAGTGCGAATATTTTTATACCATACGTGGTCATCAATTGGCAGCTTTCGTTGCTTGTCCCCTTTGGGTAAACAAGAGCGAGTAAAGCGACCAAATTTCAATTTATCGACGACATACAGTGTTGCTTTGATAATGCTGTGTGGGTTAACGCTGTTTTCAGTTGCCCCTGCGTCTACATTTGCGCAGAACAACCAACAGACTGCGCAGAACCAAAATGTTGTACACAGGTCGGCTGCAGCACAACAAAACCCGCAGAACCAAAACCAGCCCCCCAAGCAGGAATCGTTGTTGTCAAAACTTTTTGGTAGCAGAAATGATTCTCCACAAACTGGCAACGGAAATAATAATCAGCAGCAGGCAAACCGCCAAGCCAACAATCATCAGCAAGGTGGTAATCAAGCCGGAAATAATTCAGCGCAAGTACAACACAGACAACCAGCCGCCCAACCGCAAACTGTAAATGCAAACAATCAGCGTAATAACGGTAACGCAGCTAATCCCGCTTCGGGGACCTCAAATCGTTCAGTTGCGCAACGAGAAACCGCTTTCCCAGCAGGGACAGTAACAAATGCGGCAAGTGGTGCAAATGGGGCAAACATCAGCGGCACCGCCCAAGCAGGTAACAGTGAAAATGAAAGCACCGCTGCAAGGGGTACGACTCGGGTTGCTTTGCCTGCGGTTGACCAAGTGCCTT
>JBOFQC010000352.1:0-3151 GCA_051660725.1 Thermoguttaceae bacterium | reverse complement strand
CCGCCTCAGTTTTTGTAAGCGACACCGTTGCAGGGCTGGGAAAATATTGTACGTCTGGAGGAAAATACGAATCTTGCGTATCCGCTGCGGCTTGTTTAGCTTGGGCTTCGCGTATAATCATTTCTACATGTTGTGCTTTCTCTATATTTTTGACAGCTTGTTCAACTTGTGCTTTAACTTCACGTTTACGCTTTTCGACATCGCTCGTAGCATCGGCATTAGATGTTACTTCCTGCATAAAAATCTGATCAAGGGTTTGCATGGTGTCAGTTGTCGGTGAATCGACAACTTTATTTGCGTTGGCTAAAAAATCTTCCTCAAGTTTCTTAATTAAAGATGCAACCTTATCATGTACATCCTCGGGAGCGATAATAATCAGACTGTTAGTCGTGTTATCAAGGGTTATTTTGCACTCAGGCAAAACTCGTGCCACGGTTCGCATAATCAGTTCAGGATTCGTTCGCAAACTGTAATCGCAAACAAATAATTCAGTATTTTTTGGTGTATCATTTACTTGCGGGGCGGGATACTGATAACCTGCTTCAGCCGCCTGCTCTCCCTGTATGTCGGTTATTTCCTTTTCGAGTTTCGTCAAAAACGCCTTGATTTTACGGTGTGTGTCGAGTGTCGATAAAATATAGAATTCTTTTGAATCAAAGGTGACACCTGAATCAAAGTGGATGTCATCCCTTTCGACAGGATGAAAAACACCTTTTTCATTTTTTAATAGAATGACAAATTTGTCGCTGAAGAATTCGTTCAAATTGTTATTAAAAAGCATTGGCTCAACATTTACAAGTTTGTACTTTATTAATACTTCTGCATTGTTTATCATCTTGTCGATTTCGTTCGCCTCCGTTTTTGTAAGCGACACCGTTGCAGGGCTGGGAAAATTTTGTACTTCTGGAGGAAAATACGAATCTTGCGCAGCTTGTGGAGTAGCTGTTTCGGTAACGTTCTGTGCTTCTGTGTTTTGCGTTTCCTCAACGGCAACCAGCTTTATCTGGAATATGCCGATTAAAAGGAGCAAGCAAATTGCTGTTAGAATCGTGATTTTTTTCATAATATTATTCTCCTTGTTCAAAGTGTTATCGGCCAGTTCGACCAAACGTGAGATGCGAATTGAAGGTTTGCGTTTGCCAGCAAAAGCCGATTGAAACGCCGCTGCTTCCCGAGTACTTGCCAATTCGCTGAACGTAACAAGTGCCTCCGCAAAAATTGAAAGATTATCCTGATCACCGCCAATTGCCCATTCGTCGCAGGCCCATTCCGCAGCCTCATCGAATCGGCGAACCGCCCGCCATGTTAGTGGGTTGAACCACTGCGGCAACGCAAGCAACCGCACGAGCAATGATTTTATCCCGTCTTTTCGTAAATAATGTGCAAGTTCATGTCGTAACACCACTGCCCTACTTTCGGCGTCAAGTTTTTCCCAGTACCAACGTGGCACCACCAGTGTACATCCGGAAAATTGCTGCACTAAAGCCGGCCCAACCGCGTCTGTTACCCGCATCGGTATTTTTACACGCTGGCAATTGTTTTGTGTAAGTATTTCCTGCCATTGGTTTTCCCATTCAGAAGGTGCCGATTCCGTATCCGACACCGCGTCTTGAAACCGTTTGTATGAATGACGTATCCGAAGCAGAACAACCGACATGCCGCCGAAATACGTAATCACGAAAATAACTTTCAGCCACATGAAAATGACACCAATTCGATCCGATATCGCACCCGTTGCTGTAACGCTCACATTTGTATTGCTTACGAACCCAGCGGTGTCATCAGCGGCATCATTCGGTGCGGCCAGGTTGGCAGCAATTGCGGCTTCGAGTTCGTCAATGACGTCACCTTTCGGCGGCACCGACGTTTCTGCATGCTCAGCAAGTGTGTTATACTCAACCTGTTCTGGCGTATATGTTTCCGTCAATTCAACTGCTTCATTTACGGAAAAAAGTTTGATTTCTTCCGCCATGTCAATAACGGGAATGTCGTAATCAATGTTTGCATAAACAAGCGGCGTATCTTCTGACAAATTAATTCGGTCCGCAACCGGTAGCGCATGCATTTGAGTGGCGGATGTTATTTGAAAGGGGAGGGGAGGGGGGGACGAAATATGCCAGCCCATGTTATGTTCGGGAATGTTTATTGCGTAACCAAAGCCAAGCCAGCCAAGTAGCAGCACCGTCAAAGCGCCGAGCCGCTGCCAATATGGAACCGCCACTTTGAAGAAACGCAAAAGTGTATAAATGACACCGTAGCCAATTACGACCAAAATCGTTGAGCGGACCACAAATAAAAATAATGGTGCGTTACTATCCATTTTCGTGCTCCTTTTGGCGAATGATTTTTTTGAGCGATTCCAGTTCGTCCGCCGAAAGATTATGCTGATCCAACAGCTGAGAAATAAGCGGCACAACACTTCCGCCGGTTACACGTTTGAGAAGTAGTTTTACGTGGCCTGCCGAGGCATCTTCCGCCGCAATTGCTGCCGAATACTTTGACGGACGGGTTCGACTTTTTTTCGCCAAGCCTTTGTCAACCAACCTGTTAAGCCGGGTCTGTACCGTTGGATACTCGATTGGCCGCTCAAACTTTTTCTGCGCCTCAAGTATTGTTGACGGGCCGTTTTCCCAGAGAATCTGCAGCAATTCCAATTCTCCGGGAGTAAAACTTGACGATTTTAATGGTTTTTCCGTTTGTGCAGACATAAAATACTCCTTTTTTTCTGGTCAGGCAAGGAACTATTAACAATGTAATAGTGGCATTCTATTACATGTTTAATAGTTTGTCAATAGAAAAAAATTACTTTTCCGGTCAATATATGTGCGTCTCAAATAGGGCAGGGAAGGGGGGTTACAGCAAGCAGAAAGGGGAGGGGGGCTGCGTATTTGTGGGTAAAACTTTGGTTTGGGGCAAAAATTATTGTGTTTACAGGCAGAAAATTTATTGACATACTCGTGATTTTTGAACTGAAATTTTTAAAAAAATTGGTAATGGGCCTACATACCCCCTTGATTTTCTAAGGGAAAACGTGTCTTCTGGTAGAGCCGATACAAAAATATTGAGTCCAATAACTATTTCTGTCATACGTGGCAAATAAAAAACATGATATCAACTTACACAAAACATTTGATTGCTGGCGTGCTTTTTC
>JBOFQC010000351.1:0-3583 GCA_051660725.1 Thermoguttaceae bacterium | reverse complement strand
GCACCGGAGCCCAGCACATCCGCAAGCGTCTGCCACGATTTCGGGTTGCCTTTTCGTACAAGCAATACCGGCTTAAGATACGCAACCGTTCGTGAGTTCGAAACGAACCCACCTTTGGTTAGCTGCTGAAAATCGTGCTCGGAGTCACAAAGGTAAAGGTCGCCGAATCGGTGATCCTCAATAAACTGAGAAAAATTTTTACCTTCAGAAACTGACACCCAATTACTTAGTTTTTGGCACTGTTCCGAATCGGCGGGAAATAGTTCTTTAGCGTCATTCGGGTCTTTTTTATTCAGCTTCTTTTTCCGGGTAGGTTTCTTTGTCGAAGCGTCGCTTTTTTCATCTTGGTCCGCTTTCAAAGCTGCGTGCTCGTCAATTGTAACACATTGCACAACGATTCCGTAAGAGCGGTAAAACATATTCGAAAGTTCCTCCGCCGCTTGAAGTTGCGAATTTCCGCAGTAAAGCATAAGCACCGCTGTTTTTTTGGCCGGCCAAAAAAAATACAGCATTATACTTATAATCAGCAGTGAAACCGCCGCGGAAGATGATATTATTATAATCAGGCGTCGCCTTGTCATTTCGAGAAAAATACAAAATTAATAAATTTACGTTTCACACTGAGTTCATTATAAAAGCCAGAATGGAGGGTGTACTCACCCGTAATGACGGTCAACCGGGAAAAACGCCGAGCAGGGCTCGGCGGCTAACAAGAAACTACGTAAAATTTATTCAGTGAACAACTCGAATTAATTTTCCGTCACGTATTCAATTGGCATTCTGGCAACATCGGCGGGGTTATCTTCCGGGGTGAGTGGCACCACGTAATACTCAAACTGCATTTCCGGCTCAGTCAATCTGAATTCCGGGTGCGTTTGCGCTCCCCAGCTGTCGTCGCCAGCAACGCCCATTTGTGCGTAATCAATGTTTACGAAAATGTCGTCCGACTTCTTCATCTCGTAAGTGTGAGCACTATTTTCGAGCTGATCACGTGAATAATTCGAAGCGGAAAACGCAATTGTACCCGGATCAAGTTTGCCTTTCACTTGTCCGCGTGCGTTCACTTCGTCATTCGATTTGGGAACAGAGCCGAACAGGAATCCGTATCCGTCTTTGTTTCGGAAAGCGACCCAACGAACATCCGTGCGGTTACCGTTTTCACTCGGTTTGGAGTAATCGGTAAACATATCCGCAACGGTTGTTTTGTAAATGCCGACGTGAGCGCCTTCTTTCCGGTCCCAGTAATTTTCGTGTGGGCCACGTCCGTAATACTCGACTTGGTTGAATTCGCCAGGAAGTGTGAAACGGGTCCCAAAACGCGGCGGTTCAATTACTTTATCACCTCGTTTAAATTGCATATCCACAAGCAAACCGGGCTTATTACCTTTCGTTAATTTTTTGATAATCTCTTTGCACTCAACTCCGAATTCGTCTGCCAACTTTTTCAAATCGGCTTCTTTCCAGACTTTGTAGCGGTTCACGAAACCGTTTCCTTTATCGTTATCCGTTGGAGCACGCCAAAAATCGGGCTTAATGTCTTTCGTGAAGTTCGAGAAGGAATTTTGCAGAACGGCTGGAATTTCCTCCACTTTTTTCGCTTTTGGGTCTTGAGCGTCACTGTTTCGTTCAACGGATGCCAATATTCCACGATTAATCTGCTGTTGTGCGATTACGTGACCGGTTTTCGCCCACGGGGTGTCGTTTTTCAGCACGAATTTGAAGTTTTCGATGTATTCAGCACCGGGTCGCGGAGCCATTTTAATCATCGGTATCATAACTTCTTTTGTTTCGCCGGGACCGATCTGGTCGAGTCCACGAATTTCGACTCCACGTCCCGTTTCGCCGTCCGGGCTTAGTTCCCAGGTTCCGACGACGTTATCAAGCGGCACGAAGAAATTCTCGTTGTGAACGTAATATCTTCCGTCTTTCTTTTCGACCCAAATGTTTTGGTACTCTTTTTTCACTTCGTACAGACCGGGATGCGGCTTACGGTCAGCGGAAACCACGCCGTTCATACAGAAATTGTTATCACTCGGCACGTCTTTCGGTCCGAAATCGCCGCCGTAAGCGAGGAATTTTTCGCCGGTTGTCGAGCCGGGAACTTTTTTCCACAACCCTTGGTCAACCCAATCCCAAATGAAACCGCCCTGTAAATGCTTGTATTTACGAATCGCGTCCCAATATTTGAAAAAGTCGCCGTTTGAATTTCCCATTGCGTGTGAATATTCGCACTGGATAAGCGGTTTTTTCGGGTTGTTTTTGGCGTAATTAACCATTCCGTCAACGTGCATGTACATCGGGCAGAAAATGTCCGTGTTGTCTCCATGTTCCGCTCTTTCGTAATGCACAGGTCGGGTCGGATCGGCTTCTTTCAGGTACTTGTATGTAGCCGTGAAGTTTGGTCCGTCACCTGCTTCGTTACCAAGCGACCAGATTATTACTGACGGGTGGTTTTTATCCCGTTCGTACATCCGTTTCGTACGGTCAAGGTGCGCTTCAAGGAAGTTCGGGTCGTTTGCCAACGATTCCTTGCCGTAACCCATACCGTGCGACTCGATATTTGCTTCGTCAACTACATACAAACCGTATTTGTCACAAAGTTCGTACCAGTACGGGTCGTTTGGATAATGCGAAGTACGGACTGCGTTTATATTGAACTGCTTCATCAATTTCACATCTTGTTCCATTGATTCGTGGGAAATGTAATGCCCGGTTTTCGGGTCGTGTTCGTGACGATTCACCCCTTTGATTAAAACCGGTTTGCCGTTTACGAGCAGTTCACCGTCTTTTATCTCGACTTTGCGGAAGCCGATTTTCGGTTCAGCTGTACCGATCAATTCAAAAACATTATTGTTTCCTCTTTTTTCTTTACGAAGCTGCATAATTGTATAAGGATACAGATTCGGTTCCTCAGCGGACCATTTTTTCGGATTCTTTATTGTCTGCGTTGCGGTGTACGTTTTCGTACTGTTTGCAGGGACAACTTCCGAGTAATTCAGTTTACATAATTCAGGAACATCAACTGTCCAAATCTGCTCGGCTGGTTTGTCAGTTGTGTTTGTAAGTGTAATGGCAACGGTCAACTCGGCATCTTCGTACTTGTCGTCGAGATCAGTCGTGATTTTTACGTCGCTGAGATAAACCGCCGGAACCGAGTAAATGAACACGTCCCGGAAAATTCCGCTCAGACGCCAGAAATCCTGACATTCGAGGTACGAACTGTCTGACCAACGGAAAACTTCAACCGCGATTTCGTTTACGCCTTTCTTGACGAAATCGGTAATGTCGAACTCAACCGGAGTGCGGCTGTCTTTTCCCATTCCGACTTTTTCACCGTTAATCCAGACGTAAAACATCGATTCCACGCCGGCAAAGTGTAAAATCGTACGGTTCGGATAACCGTTATAACTTCTTTCCGTTAAAAAATCTTCGCTTACCTTGAAAGTACGTCGGTACGCTCCGACCGGATTGTAATCGTCTGGAATATTCGGCGGATTAGGCTTGCCGGACCACGGATACGGGTGGTTCACGTAAATCGGGTAATCGTCCACTCCGTCAACGCACTGCCAATTTGACGGGACCA
>JBOFQC010000350.1:0-7071 GCA_051660725.1 Thermoguttaceae bacterium | reverse complement strand
ACTGAAAGCGCTGAAGGAATCAAATTCCTCTGAAATGCGAAGAATTCAAGGATCAATTGCAAACGCGTTGAAAAAGGCTGGGATTTCGTTGCACCAAATGGATCGGCTTACAATTGACGTCGATTCTGACGGAAAGCTGATCTTCGGTGGTATCAAGGATAAAAAGACGCTTGCGAGAATCGAACAGTTGTTTTCGGAGAACACGAAACTTGGTGTGCAATTGAAATCTCTTGCCGCTAAAAAAGCGATTGTAAGTATTTACGAACGCGGCGGTCAAGAATTAGATGAGTTTTTAAACTCGGATAAATACGACGGACTCAAAACCGAACTACTAAGGGGATACTTGAGTGAGAACAAAGTAGACCTTGAAAAAACGAAGTCCTCAGATGGTGTCATTACGGATGAAGAAGGACGGCTAAGTGCTTTGATAAGTGATACGCCGGAATTGGAAGAAGAATTTACACGGCTGTTTGACGAAAAACGACTTGAAAGAGAAGCCAAAAAAGCGGTAGAAGCCGACAACACGAAAAAAGCCAACGCTATAAAAACCAACTCGACAGCGATGTTCGTGTTTCAGAACGGGCGATTACTTGATCAAAACGTAAAGTCGGAACAAGAGATTGCCGGCAGTTTGCAGAAACTGCTCGGTATCAAAGTGCCTGGGCATAAAGATGCGGAAAAAATGGGGCACAGCATTACCATTAATGAAGCAATTGAACTTTGGAATGCGGAAAACGCCAATTCACCGGAAAACCAGATTCATGATTTCAAGCTGACGGTTAGTCGTAATGGCAAATATAGTGTTACGGATGTAAACGCGAAAAGCGGCAAAGGAAATGGACAAGCCGGATATAACAATGTGATGATGTTGGAGTCATTGTTTAATCAGGAATTTCGCAAAACACTCGAAGGTATCGCCGAGGAAATGTTTGAAACGCATCAAGCTCATCATGGCGACGTTGCAGATTATGTTCACCAAGCAGAAGTCCAGTATGAGCAGGGACAGTTTTCGTACGATATGAGAAGCGAAGAAGCGGATAATGCCGCGTTGGCCGACATAAAGGAAAAGACGGGCACGATTTCCGCCGACTTGACGAATTTCTTCCAATCGAAGTTTTCGAGCATGAATCCCGGCGAACGGTGGAGCGACCATTTTGAGAACGGTATCAAAATCAACGTTGATAAGGACGGTAAATTATCAATGGATTTAGGGAATATAAGTAAGAAAACGCTTCAAAATCAAATGCGTTTTCTTGGTTTTGTTGATTCGACGATCAAAGCACTTAATGAGCGAATAATGTCGGACGATCCATTTGCCCAAACCGGTTTCCAGAACAAGCTTGACCCGGAACTTGAAGGGACCTTGAAAGACCTCGTCGGTTTGCAAAGCGACCTCAAACGGATACACGACCCCGCCAAACGAGTCGCAGCACTTCAAATTGGATAAGATACCGAGGTGTTAAAATTAGCTAAGATGAAGTGAAATGAAGGATTGGATAACATCTGTTTTACAAAAACAATATTATTAAAATTGGGTTGAATTGGTAAATATCACACTAAATTATTTTGGCCTAAGGAGAGAATCTGATGAGTACGGTATCAAATTTTAGCAGCTATTCTTCCACGTCAGGTATTCCGCCGAAGACAGCCACTCAAGACAACCAGACAAACAGCTCTGCGGAGGACGCAAGTGCGAAAAATTCCGGTTCGAACCAGCCAGTAGACATTGTGGAACTCAGATACAGTGAGTTTTTCTCGCAAGGAAATAATGCCGATTCAGGTAAATTAACTTTCGTTAAAGACGCACAGTATGTAAGCTCTTATGATACCGGTGTCAGAATGTCGCAGGAATTGATTGATAAAATCAAGTGGCCGACGGATAATAAATTTTATGACACCTATTATCCCGGTATATCAGACGCGATGAAATTGTCGAAATCGCAGAAAAACTGGGACGAAAACCCGCTTAGCCGTTGGGACTATAACACTGGTGCCGAAGCTTTTCAAGGACATGATATCATGCAGTGGATGACCGACAATACTGATGTCCGTTCAATAATGATTGACGGTAAGAATCGCGTTTATGGTTCGCAACCAATTGACGAATACGGCTATTCTTACAAAGCACCTGCTGACTATCAAGCCAGACCGGAGCAAGGAGTAGGAAAACGGCTCGGTGTTATCGTTGATGAAGCATATTTTCAAGTTCTCGATTCTGGCCCAAAGGTTGATTTGACACCATCTGCGCCAAGTACGATGCTTGACACACAGGACCGTGTAGGATTGCAGGGACTCACGCTTGAGGAAAGAAAAACTTTTTTGGATGGTGTTCAAAACATTCTTGATGAAAATAATATTGATCTGAATTCCCGCGAACTCCGTTACGGCGGTGGCTCAAATGCCCCGTCATGGGTGTCAGGCAGTAACGGTTACCTTGATAATGTAATGAGTTTAATTCAAGAAAACAAAGGTCTTATGGACCTAATGTTGAAATCAGGACGTGTACAAGCCGGTAGGACAACGAATGAAGCAACCGCACAGGAATACAGCATAAAAGTTACTGACAATCAGGGAAATAAACTTCCAAGCGACCAAATTATCGTCGCGTCAGGAGATGGTCAAAAACAACTGCAAATGTCGGTTGAGCAATTCAAACAACTTGACAGATTGGCTATAACTTCAATGTTATCATAGGTTTTCACAAGGACAGTTAGAAAAATGACTTCAGTATATTCGCAAACATCGCAATTCAGTGCAGATTACCGGTCAACGTCAACATCGACAAGTGGTGCCAAGCTGAATGACACTGCCGACACGGCTGGAACGCAGTCGAAAAGCAACTCGCAGGAGCGTGATATTCTCGATTTGTCTGACGCCGCTTTGACAATCACCCCGCTTACTAAAGTGGTAAAATCGCCTAACTCCGGGACTACAATTGCGTCGCTTTCAAGAGAACCGAACACGGCAAATTATGCAGAAATGGTTAAGCAGAGCCAAGTTGCGATGGACAATTACATTAAGATGCAACAAGATGCCGGAAAGAATATTGTGCAGCACAACTTCCTTACAACAGAGTCGCTTGACAAGAATACGGGCAAAGTTGACGAATACGGGTATATGTTGTTTGGCCCGGAATCGTGGGTTATGGGGCGTGGTGTCGCCGTACAAAATCCAACCCACTTCATGCCTGCTGAATACAAACAAAGCATGATGAATATTCCAGGACAAGGGTTGTTTTATGTCAATATTTTAGAATCCGATCTTGAACAAATGACACCTTTTGTGCCTACGGATATAAATGGGCAGCCAGTGTATAACAAGTCAGATTCGGAGCTGAAAATCAAGAGTGTGGATGTATGTCAGCTCGGTGGACTAACTCTTAATGAACGGAAGCTGTTTTTGGATACGGTCCAGACGATTTTGGACAAAAGCGGTATCAAAGATGAGAACGGAAACTCTCTTAATTCAAGAGGCTTGACTTACGATTATTGGACGACACCAAACGCGAATGGTAAACAGACAATGGTTGGGATTGATTTCCACCAATCAGTAAAAATCGCTGAGTCAGACCGACAGGAAATTGTGAAATTATTGAGTGCAAATCAAACTCTTGTGTCACTCGTTCAGGAGCCCGCAAACTATGCAGGCAATGTCCCAAGTCTAGGCGGGTATTCGATTTCTCTCACTGACAAAAATGGTGTCGCCTTACCTGAAAACCAGCTTATCGTGAAATCCGGTGATAGCAATAAACAAGTACAAATGTCAATTGACGAGTTCTCAAAACTTAATCGGGAACAAATCTATTCAATATTTACCTAGAGATTTGTATTGTTTCATTGGACGTGTGCAATTTTTGCAACGTTTCTATCAAATGCCAGGTTTTGGCTTGGAAACTGGTGTCAGCCGTTGCCTTAACAAATGCGTTTCCAAGCATGTCTGCCATTTCTTTGCCGCCACTGAAGTTCACGATTAGCTTGTTATTGGCGTCAAGTTTCACATCCATTAAGTCGGACATTTTACCCACTTGGGTTTCAATGTAATCCATGATTTCCTGTCCGATACTAGCGATTTCTTTCTTGACTTCGGTATCCGCTTGGGGTGACGTCACATTATAAGCAACCGAGCCGTTGTCAAGTGTCACGCTTAATTCGTGTTCACCGGTTTCGGCGTCACCTTTTTCGTATTGGTGTAAACGCAATGCGTCTTCGCTGAAAACGGAAACCAGTGCCGTGCTGAACATATTGGTGTCGGTGGCACCACCTATCCGTCTGCCAAACTTGTCGAAGTTTACCGTGACAGGGCCGGGCTTCCCTTGGTTTTCAGCTTTTGATGTCATTGCGACCCAACGGAAAGCGGTATTTGCACGCTTGTCAAGTGCCGACTTGCCAGCAAGTTCCTGATCAATGACTGTGCCGTTTTTGTATGCGTATGACACCTCAAATTCGACACCACTCTTGGCGTATTTTCCTTCGGCGTCATTTTCCGTGTACAGTCGAGCAAGTTCATTTAGCAGGTCGGGTTCCGCTTCCAATAACGCACCGGCGGCACCATTACCACTTGCACTTACAAACTCGGAAGATTCCATGTCAAATGACAGGTCCGACAATGAACTACCAGCTTCTTGCGTCAAAATATTATCAAGAAGTATAGCACGAACTTTATCAGACGGCCCATGGTTGCTAACGGTCATGCCGGGATTAGATATCGACTTTTTCGCATGTTGCAAAATAAGCTCTTTGCCAAGCGTTTCGTCTGAATTAAGAATTTTTTCGATTTTTGCCGCTTTGGTTTTGTCGACACCATCACCGACTTTTATGGCACCGGATTGGTCAACCTTGAAATTCAGCGTTTCGTCTTTGGAAAGCTTGATATCATTTGCTTCGAGTAACTCGGTTATTTTGGTGTCAAGTTTTTTCCAGTTATCGCGAACATCGTTTGAAAGACTTTTCAGCTCCGCTTGACCGAGCAGAAACAGTCCGTTTGAGATGAAGCCACTTTTCATACCAGAACCGCTCTCTTTGCGGAGTCCGAGTCCCCAGGTCAGAAGATTTGTGTTGTTAATGCTGAAACTGTCTTTGTTTGGTGCCTGCTTAATCTGCTTGTTCCAAAGCATTATTTTCATACCCTGTTCTGAAATCTCAAGCGTGTCCTGAGTCGAACAAGAACTCCCTCGCGGTGCTTCAACTGCATTGGTCACCGGTTTGTTGTTTTCCGTGATTGTTGACCTTCCACTCGATGTTGTCGAAATGTATGATGATATCGTTGACATGGTTACCTTTTATATTTATTAAAAATCCTTTTTTAACAGTTACGGTACACTTATGTTTTGAAAAATAAATATTTACATGAGTGTCGAGTATAAACTTATGACAACATTGCAGTTATAGCCAATCTGTCAAGTTGTTTGAATTGCTCAACCGACATTTGCAGTTGCTTTTGGCCGTTACCTGATTCTATAAACAATTGATCGTTGGCAAGTCGGTTCCCTGCGTTGTCAACCACTTTGAGAGTGTATTCATGGTCCTTCTTTGCGATTTCATCCCAGCTTTTACCTGTAGTGAAGTCGTAGCTTTTTTGCATGAGCTGAACAAGGCTGCGATCCGAAGAAATCAAATCGCCTAATTTTTGTAACTGCCCGCCGAATTGCTCCGATTGAAACTGATTTCCGAAACTCGCGACGACATTCGAAACTATCCCCTTCACGGCGTTATCCTGTGAACCGTTGCTGCCGATGTATTTCAAGTCTCTTGCGTTGAGTTCCAACCCGTTTTTATCAATCAACTGCTGAACACTGTCAAGGAAAGATTTACGCTCATCCAAAGACAGTCCATACAACCCTACACTGTCAAATGACGCCGCTTCCGGCTTGGACGAGGAGGGAGTCATGTGTTTTTGAACCTCTTCCCAACTCATATTATCGTAATCCAGCACTCTTCCGTCGGAAAAGGTGAGAGTACCCCGAAGTCGCATGGCATCAGCGGCGATTGGAAGTGAGCCCGGCGGTTCTTTTGCTGTCGCTGGAAGAGTATTGGTGTAACCGTATTCGTCCACCATACTTAGGCCCGGCACCAACTTTTCGGCGAAATTCTTGAACAAATCGTGTCCTTGAAGTGATTCCGCACCCTGCTGAAGCTGGAATCGTGAGGTGACATCGTTGTTCCAGGTTTCCCATTCTTTTTGAACGGCTTCCCTTTGAGCGGCTCTTGCTTGACGTTCGTTCTGTCTGTCCAAAGTGAGCAAATCAGATTCGTTTTGCATCTGCTTCGACTGAAGTGGTGTCGGAGGCACAAAACGCAACTCGGCGGAAACAACACGACTTATGTCAGTGAACGGATTAAAATCTGGATCGTCGGAGATGATTTCTGAAATGTAAAGCCGGTCATCATTACCGAAAATTTTGGCGGACTCCTCACGAGTTAAGCTCCAAGTGTACGTTTCTTTTGCGGTGTCAGTTTGTTCGGCGGTATCCGATTGCGATGCGTTTGCCGCGAGGTTCTGTTTTGCTACGAAATCAGTAACGTTCTCCCATTTGCCGTTAGAAAACACGGCACCCGGCTTTGATGGATCAATTTCTGATGCCATTATAAGTCCGTTTGACGGAGCGCCTTTTCCGTCTCCGGCGAACATGGTCACCGCAAGGTATCCTTGCTGAATTGTGCCGGTCATGTAATCCATCCGCCCGCCGGAGGTGGGATGATAAACAGTAAAAACGTCGAGCATTTTGCCTTCTGTCCCCGGCATATAAGCGTCTGCGGGAACCGGGACCGGTGTCGAAGAAACGCCGGGCATGTTCTGCGATTTGTTTGCCATTCCACTTGACGAGGAAGTTCTGTAATAATTCGACGAAAGATTATTTTGCGAAACAAAAGTCATGATAAATGATAAATGATAAATAAATATGTTTTGTACAAAAAAACTACGCTAACCTCGCCGTGATTGTCTGCCGGTTCATTTTATAGAGAAGTGACTTTGAAATTGTCTTTCATTCCCGAAGTGAGCGTGACAATGTGTCGAGATTCATTTACATCGCCATGTTCCAAGTCATGTTCTTTCAGAATTGCATCACTAACC
>JBOFQC010000349.1:0-5271 GCA_051660725.1 Thermoguttaceae bacterium | reverse complement strand
CCTTGATAGGGCTTTGCTGGAATTACAGTTTGCTTACGAATACAAGTACCGAATCGTAAACGACAATCTCGATTCGGCGGTAAATGAGTTTTGTTCAATATTAAAAAATTATGCTTGAAGAACTTAAAGACGAAAATTTGATTAACAAAGTTGGTGGTCGTTTCAAATTGTCTGCACTTATACAAAAGCGGCTCGTTTACCTTAACAAAGGAGCTCGCTCTTTTGTTGATACAGACAAGAAGAACAAACTGCAGGTCGTATTGCAGGAGATCATGGACGACAAAGTTTACTTGGATACCGAAGAAGTGGAAGCAGCAGGCAAAGACCTCGTTCACAATCCTGGTAATCCCTTGGATTTCGACTTCTCCGACTCCGGTATGTAATTTTTTGTTTAATACAAAAAGTAGGTACAGCGAGCAGTGACCCAGCGAGCGGCCAACGTTAGTTGGCGGGTAATGGTAGCCGACTTTCTTTGAAAGCCGCTCTTGTGTAGGAGAAAGTCGCTTACCTAACCAAATAATTACTGCATGAAACAGATGTGCCGATGAAATCTTTTTTGCGTAAATCGGTGTCCGAAAACGTTGCAGTTTTGGCAAACAGAGCTGAACGGAGTATGCAGATTTGGTGCCGTTTTCTTGACTTTTGCCAGTTGGAGTTGAAAAGCCGGGTTTTTCCAGATTCGGTACTGGGTGCGTATCTTAATTTTAATAACGAAGTAGAAACGACGCCCTTCTTATTCGGTGAGTCGCGGGTGGATTTCGTCGCTTATTCTGTTAAATTTGCGTCAATTGCCGTACCATTTTGTACAGAGCGGGCGAGTTCACGTTTTCTGAAATTTTACCGCATAGACGATTTTTCTTCCGAGCTTCAACCGCATAAGTACGGGATTTTGGAGCCGACGCAAGAAATTCGGGCACAAGCGGGCAGATTAGTCGAGCCGCATGAGTTTGGGTTGATACTTGTGCCGGGCGTTGCTTTTGATCGTATGGGAAACCGACTCGGACACGGGGCTGGATATTATGATTCTTTCTTGAAAACGCTTTCTCGCAGTGTACCGCGGGTAGCTTTTGCTTTTGATTGCCAAGTTGTCGAATCTGTGCCAATTGAACCGCACGACGAAGCGGTTGATTACATTATTACGGAAAATGAGATTATTCACGGGAAAAAATCTTAATTTTTTTCGTGAAAATTATACAGATAGGTAACATTTAAGGTGAATTTTCGTCTAAAATAAAGTAACACAGCGACTCTTACGGACTTTTTCACTACAAAGTCAATAAAAATTTACGAGGTTATCATGAAAATGAAAAATTTTATTACAAAGTCAATATTATTTTCCGTTTCGTTTTTAATTATATTTACGATTTCCAGACCGGTTTTAGCCCAGCCGATGTTTGGTCCGGGTAATCCACCTCCGCCAGGATTTATTTCGGCTGTTGGTCGTAAATTGATTGAATCAACCGCTGATGGTTCGACAACGACAATGATGTATGCGGCGGCAATCAGTGATGCCAACATCCAAAAGGAGTTGGGGATCACCGACGACCAGAAGAAAAAGCTTAAGCAATTCGAAAGCTCAATGCGGGCAGAGATGATAAAGAAAATACCGTCATATATTGAAAAGCTTAAGAACTATTCCCCGGACGTAGAAAGAGAAGCAATAAACGAAGTTCAAAATTTTATTCAACAGTCGAGAGCAAAGTTAGATGAAATCATTACTCCTGAACAGAAAGAGAAAGCTCGGAGCCTTTCGTTTCAGGCTTTTGGCGGTCTTGATTCGCCGCTTGTGAATGCAGATATGATAAAAGCGCTTAATTTAAGCGACGACCAGAAGGAGAAGGCGAAGAAAATTTTCGAGGAAACAGAAAAAGAGCGACGTGAGTTAATGGAAGAAGCTTTGGGGCTGGCCGAAAAGGCTGTTGCACTAGCACCGCGTGACCCAGGACAGTTGACGCAGGAAGAGATGCAGGCTTTGCAGGAAAAGGGACAGGCTTTAGAGGGGCAGGCGAAAGCACTTGAAAGCAGGGTTTACGCATCCGGCAAAAAATTAGGTTCCAAAATTCGTGCGTTTCTAACCGATGCGCAGCGAAAACAAGCTGACGAACTAATGGCGTCACGTCCTGATTTTTTTGGACCGCTTCCAAAACAGTTGCGAGGTGAAGAAGAATCCGGCGAATGGAAACCGAGCGATTCCAGTTGGAAGCCCGGTGACGGAGACGGCACTGCGCCAACTCCACGTAAAGAACGGAGATTCCCAGGTAAAAATAAAACTGATACCAACAAAGAAGAGGTTAAAAACGAAGACGAAACCAAAGAGGAAAATCAGTAATTGGTTTTGCCAAAAAAAATTGGTCTCATTCTTTTCTGCTGATTTCTTCACGGAGCAGCTTGAATTTTTCAGCAAAATCCGGCCCGCCTAGATCGGGCCGTAACTTCTCGAGCCGCCTCAAATCCTGTTCAGCGCCGGCTTTCATGTCGGCTGCTGCTTTGCCGGTGAGTTTGTCAGCAAGCAGAATTCGGCAGGTAATCTTGTTCAAATTCGATTCGTAATATATTGATTTGAAGCGGTCAGGTGCAGACGCCGTTTTGGAAATCAGTCGATTCCAACCCCAGATCAACGGCTGACCATTCGGTTTAATGGCGTCGCCGGTAATTGCCAATTCGTAATATTTTTCATCTGTTTCGCCAAGTGTTTGCAGCGTTTTCGCAGCTTCGAGTTGGACATCAAGTCGATTTTCTGATTCATGCAAAAGTTCTGTCAAAATTTTCAGCGATTCTGCCGGATTTCCTTCATTACGCAATGTCACGGCCTGCGAAAAAAGTTTTTGCGCATCTTGTTTCTGCTGAACTTCATGTTCAGCGGCGTTACTGTTTTTACCCGCTGCGGCACCAGAAGTCGAATCAGAAAATTCAATTGCATTTTGTATGTCATGTAATAAAGTTTCGGACTCGTTGAAAATCGGGAGTTGACGCCAGTGTGAGGAAATTAAATCCGACAAGTCTAAGGCACGGTTTTGTAACCAGCTTAAATTTGCGAGATTGTTTTCGTAAGTATCTTTGTTATCAGTATTTACCGCTTCAGCGAAAAGTTGTCGGATTCCTTGCAGTGCGAGCTCGGCACCACGCAGTCCGTCAGACGTTCCGCTGTAATGTTTTGCCAGAAACTCACCAACTACAACTGCGTTTTCATAATTACCCAGATGTAAATCCTCCTTCGCAATTTTAAGACGTAAAGCATTAACGGTGTCATTTTCGTCCGCATCTGCGTCGGTGTTGTTTGAAGTGGTGCCGTTTGTGGCGGTGTCATGCGATTTGTTTTCGGTAAGAAAATTTTCGTCAAAAGACGCTGACAATTTTTTTGCTTCGGCTGAAAACTCGGAGCCGTTAGGAATGTTCGCAAGTAATGCCGCTGCAGTTCTTTGTGTTTTGTCAGCTTGTGCTGTTTGCGGCGGTTTGGTGGTTTTTTGCGACTTCGCAATTAACAAATACGTTTTCGCAGCGAGAAAGTTTATTCTCGCATTTTCCGTATTTTTTTGCTCGGGTTGCGGTGTCGTTTTCAGCCAGTTTTCAATTCGGCTCACGGAGTCGTTAAGATTTTCAGTTAGCGGTTCCCGCAAATTCAGTTCCAGCATCATTTCAAGAGTCGAGTTCAAAATCGGCTTGAAAATCGGATTCGAGGTTGGTAATACCGCAAGTTCCTGAAGTAAAGCTCTCGTTTCACTTAAATTACCGAGATCACGGCGGGCTTTCGCTTCATGCAGTTTCGCATCAAAGCTGACACCAAAATTTTTGTATTTTACAGTGATGTCACGGAATCTATTTGCGGCGTCAAGTAAACCAGTCCGGTACTCTTTCGAGGTCGGATCAAAGCACCGCGCTTGTTCCGCAATTGCGAGAGCTATGCGGTACCGGGTTTCGACTAAATTGGTGTATGTTGCTTCCCGGAGTGCGAGTTTGTCGGCGTCACTTTTTACCGTTGGGTCGGACTGTAATTCTTTGGCGGCGTCATAAGCGATTTTTTCCGCAACTTGAAACGTTATAATCGCCTCTTCTGCCCGTTCGCGCGCAAGTTGAAGTAACGGCTCTTTTTGCGTCGGATTTGTATTTGGCAAATTTGCGTGATTAGAATAACTTCTCGCTTCCTCGAATAGTAATTTGCCTAGAAGTGAGTTGGCGTCAAAAATGTATTTGGTTTCATCTCGGCTTGCGTTTAAGTCCTCGAGATTATCGTTTAGAAATTTTCTCAGAAATTTTTTCGATTCCGTAAGATGTATGTCTGCGCCGAGTGGGTTTTTGCCGCTGGCAATGGCGTCAAAGTGTACCGTTGCGATTTTGTAATCGACCAATTTCTTTTCGGTGTCAGAAAAACGGCAAGAATTGCGGACGGTTTCGAGATAATCAAGCGCGGTGTCATAATAATGACGCTGAATAAGTCCGGCAAGCATTTTGTCGGACTGCGACTCGGCAGCGAAAGGTTTATCCGTAAACACCTGCGCTGTCAAGGCAAGCATAAATGCAACCAATATAATTGATAATAATCGGTTCACAACATTGAAAATGCAGATTCACTTTTAATCATGAGTAGTTAAACAGTTGCCCGGAATAAATTGCATGTTTTCGAATTTTGGGAAAACTGAGTATAATCAGTTCCAAACATTGAAAAACTCGGGAACAGAGCCGACCTATTCATGCCTCGACGGCAGGTCGCGGGAGGCGGAACACTTAACGCGAAGCTACTTATGCCTGAACGGCAGGTTCCCGCCAATACCGGGCTCCGGTATCCCCGGGTTGCGCTGCGCTACACCGGGGCTCTTTTTGCATTTGCGCTGTAATTTACTCGACGTCGATTCGTTGCGGCATGTCCAGTTTTTTGGATTCCAAACCGGCCTTTGCCAGAATGATGTACAAAATGAAACCGACCAAAAACGCACTCATTGGCGGACATGGAATATCAAACGGCATTGTTCCGCCCATGAAATCCTGCACGACAAGAGTAGTGGCACCAACGATGAAACCGAAGAACCAGGAAATCCAACCAGCGGGATTGAAACCGGCACGTGGTCCTGCCCATTTACGTCCGGCAAGGAGATAATCGGCAAGCATTGCACCGCAGATCGGACCGAACGAAGCGCCGACAACGGTGAAGACACCCATGCATTCGCCAGCCAATTTGGTAACAACGAGAATAATGGCAACAATGACGCCGGCACCACAAGAGTAAAGTGGTTTTACTTTTGGCAGAGCCGCTTTGAATTGGTTTGCAGCAATTAA
>JBOFQC010000348.1:0-1825 GCA_051660725.1 Thermoguttaceae bacterium | reverse complement strand
AATCGTGCTCCTCATGATTTTCATGGGTTGGAAAAGCGGTCTGTTAATAGGCGTTATTCTGCTGCAAACGATACTCGGCACATTTATATACATGTGGCTGTTTGGAATAACAATGCAGCTGATTTCGCTCGGTGCGCTCATCCTTGCGCTTGGCATGTTGGTGGACAACGCAATTGTCGTAGCAGAAGGTATAATAATCGGCGTGCAACGTGGCAAAACCCGTGAAGAAGCCGCAATTGAAACCGTTCGGCAAACTCAGTGGCCACTGCTTGGTGCCACGATTATTGCAATTCTCGCTTTCGCTTCAGTTGGTTTTGCACAAGGAAACGTCGGCGAATTCACACGGAGCTTGTTCTGGGTGATGATGTCATCACTTTTCCTGAGCTGGATTTTCGCAATTACCACAACGGTTGTTCTCTGCGTCGATTTTCTGAATATTCCGAAGTTGAAAGAAGGGGCCGACCCTTACGATCACTGGATTTTCAAGACTTACCGTAAGTTTTTAGTACGGGTTCTGCATTACCGCAGAACTTCGTTGCTGGGCGTGTTGGCGGTGCTGTTGGTATCAATGTACGCGTTTGGGTTCGTACCGGATTACTTTTTCGGCGAATCGAGTCGCACGCAATTTTACGTCGATTACTGGCGTCCGCAGGGCACACATATTGAAGCGACATCCGCCGACCTTGATAAAATTGAAGATTTCATCCGCAAGCAGGAAGGCGTGAAGCAAATATCCAGATTCGTGGGGTCCGGTACGTTACGTTTCCTACTTTCGTATGACGCCAAAGACGTTAACCCAGCGTTTGGTCAGCTGCTCGTTACGGTTGATTCGAAAGCCAGAGTTCTGCAATTGAAACCGAAAATCGAGGAATTTTTGTACCGCGAATTCGAGGATTCCGAGCCGCAAGTGGTTCGGTTCGTGAACGGTCCGCCTGTCACGTATAAAATCGAAGCGAGATTCCGCGGCCCTGATTCGGGCGTGTTACGTTCTCTTGCCGACCAGGCGCAGGCAATAATGGCTGCGGAAGGTGCTTGGGATGTCTGCACAGACTGGCGGCAGCAAGTCCGGGTTATGAGGCCGGTAATCAACGAAGCGAAAGCCAAATTGAACGGTATCACTCGAAGTGACATTGCACGTGCGATCAACATGAACTTTGTCGGTCAACCAATTGGAATGTACCGTGAGAACGAAAATCTTTTACCGATAATACTCCGTCCGCCCCAAGATTTACGCGGCGACTATTCGGACATAAAGAATATTCAGATTCGTAGTACGGCTCTTGGTCACATTGTGCCACTGAGTCAGGTTATTGATGACACCGAAAACGAAATGTTCGAGGATTCGTTAATCAGACGGCGTCACCAGGTAAAAACAATCACGGCTCGTTGTAATCCGCCGGGCCTCGTTTTGGCGTCGGTGATGCTGAAGAAAATCAAGCCGAAAATCGACGCAATGGAACTTCCGCCCGGTTACCACCTCGAATGGGCAGGCGAATACAAGGCGTCAAATGACGGGAAGGCTCCGCTTATGCGAGCGTTTCCAATCTGCCTTGCCGCAATGTTCCTGATTTTAATTTGCCAGTTCAACCAGTTCCGGCCTCCGATTATTATTTTCTCATGCGTTCCACTTGCTATTATTGGTGTCGCATGGGGACTTTTGCTTTCGGGATTGCCGTTTGGATTCATGGCAATTCTCGGATTGCTCGGTTTATCAGGCATGTTAATCAAAAACGGTATCATTTTAATCGAACAGGTTCAGTACAACCGAAACGAACTAAATATGGAGCCGTACAATGCGGTAGTCGAAGCGGCTGTCAGCCGTTTA
>JBOFQC010000347.1:0-4782 GCA_051660725.1 Thermoguttaceae bacterium | reverse complement strand
GGTTTTTCAGCCATTGCTTTTTCAAGAATTTCACGCAGCTCTTTGTGAACACGGCGAAAATCAAGCTCAAGTGGCGTTTGGCCGGTAATTGAAAAACAAATGCAAGCGGCCAAACTCCAAAGATCGGTACGCTGATCGAGTTTAACTCCGTCTTTGTAACTCCGTTGTTCAGGGGCGAGAAAATCAATCTGTCCCAAAAGTGACGGCTTATAAGAAGCACCAATAACTTCAGGGTCAAGGAAATGACCGACATCCGGGTCAGCCAGAAACGCACTGTCAGAGCCGACAAGATATAACGAATTCGGATTAATATTGCGGTGAAGTAACCCGCTGGCGTGTATTTCCACCAAAAGATTACATATAACGAGAAATCGTTTGGAAATCTCTAGCGGACGCATCAGTTTACCAGCTTCTACCCATTCGGAGAGGTTTTTGTTCAGCCCGGCGGTTTCACGGGCGTACCACAACCAATCATCGTCTACTCCGAACATTTGCAGCTGCAAAAACAGAGGCGACGAGGATTTTAAGTCGAGTGATTTAACTTTTTCCGCGTCGTCGTTAAACCGTGAATCACCGTTATTGGCACCGAATACATCCCGTTTAAAACGCTTGAGGAAAAGGCGTTTTTTCTTCGCACGTTCAAAAGCAAGCCAAGTTTCTACGAACTCTGACTGGGTAACTACTTCTTTTAAACTGATACTATCTAACATCTGAATTTACCGTTTTGTTTGTTTTGGGAACGACTATTTATTCTACAGTCTACCTCTAAAATTACTCAATGCGTCTTGAAAAAAACTCGACACTTCTTGAGTAATTTTGATACAAAACAACCATTTATAGCGGTTGTTACGGTTTTTTGTGAGAAATCATTTTCCATGTAATCCGCCTGACTTGATTGACGCAGTCGCCGCTTGGCAAAGGCTCGGAATTAAAACGATTTTAACACGACAGGCAATCAAACAAACTCCGGGATAACTCTTTTGGGCACAATTTTTGCGTCATAGGCACGTAAAAGCAGTTCTCGGACAGCTTTTCGACCAACATCCCCGAAATCCAAAGTCCAATCGTTGACGTACATGCCGACAAATTTATCCGCATCGGTGCGTTTAAGACCCCGTCCGTATTTTAGTGCATAATCAAGAGCTTCGTCGCGATGCTGTAAACCATACGCAATACTTGCGTGCAAATACCGGACAACGTCAGAAATCGCATTGCCCGGCAAGTCACGTCGAATCGCATTGGCTCCGAGCGGGAGCGGAAGTCCGGTCTTTTCGTGCCACCAAACCCCGAAGTCCACCAATAATTTCAGGTTCATTTCGGGGTACGTGAGTTGGCCTTCATGAATTACCAGCCCCGCGTCAATTGGCGTGCCGATGTAATTTCCGTCACGAACAGATTCTAGAATTTGGTCGAACGGCACATGAATAAATTCGCATCCGCCAATCCCCTGCTCGGTTAGCCAAAGCTGCAGCACGAGAAAAGCAGTTGTTAATTTGCCGGGAATCGCAATTGTTTTAAGTGTTCTGCCAACATCTTTCGTCACAAGAATCGGACCGTATTTGTCTCCCATACTTGCGCCGCAGTTGCAAAGTGCGTAGACGTCGTTCAGGTAAGCATAAGCATGAACACTCACAGCCGTTAATTCCAGTTCGCCGTGAAAAGCGCGGCGGTTGAGCGTTTCAATATCAACCAGTTCGTGCTGGAAAACGTAAGGTGTGGTGTTAATTTTCCCGTTGGAAAGTGCGTGAAACATGAATGCGTCGTCCGAGTCCGGACTGTGACCGACGCGAATTAATATTGGATGCGTATTTGATGACATTTGATTTTTGCAGATAAGTACAAAACGTCAGGGTAATTTTGCGGAGATTTTTTGTATGGTAGTCCAGTTTCTCCGAAACTGTGGAGCGACTTTCGGAGAAAGTCGCCTACCTTGTGATCCACGGTTTCCTTACTCTTGTAAAAAAAGCGATTCTCACATAGAATTATACACAGCATAAAAAACATTACCACTACTGAGTATCAGGATAATTTTGCGTTTTTTTGAAAAGGCGTTAGACATTAGGCTTTAGGCAATAGGTTTAATTTTGTCGGACAAAAGGACAAAAGGACAAAGTCCTATGTTGTGCGTTGTTCCTTGTGAACTCTTGCTAATGCCTAATGCCCAACGCCTAAAGCCTTGTGTTGGAAGTCTGTAAAATTTTTCTGATTCTCACTACCAGTTCACCAATTCCACGTATGTCGTCTCAACCAGAAGCCGCGCAGACCAATCCGTTACGGCAGCCCGTCCAATATATTAAAGGGGTTGGGCCGTCACGTGTGGAACAGCTTCAACGGCTCGAACTACGTAGGGCGTGTGATCTTTTATTTAATTTTCCCCGCGATTACCAGGATTTAAGCGATGTCCGACCAATTGGACAGCTGGAAGAAAAACTGCTCCAGTCGGTTGCCGGCAAAATCGACGAATGGGAAACAAGGAACACAAGACGTGGTCCGATGACTACTCTTGTAATCGAATCGGAAGGGAAATATCTGAAAGCGATGTGGTTCAAAATGCCGTTTGTACAACGTGGTTTTGCGGTTGGCAGGCGTGTGCTGCTTTCTGGCAAACCGAAATACGACCCGCCATTTTGGGTCATGACGCACCCGAAAATCACGTTTCTGTCCGACTCCGAAGATGCCGAAGAAAATCAAATGGAGCCGATTTTACCGGTGTATTCGCTTACCGAAGGGTTGGGGCAGCACCATTTGCGGAACATAATCAGGCCGCTTTTGGTCGAACTGCCGGATTTGATTGAAGATGTTTTACCGCCAGAGTTTCGTGAAGAAAACCAGCTGATGCCAATTGCGGACGCGATTCGCTTTATTCATTTTCCGCCAGACATGGAAACGATAAAAGCGACACGGCGGCGATTTATTTTTCAGGAGTTGTTCGTGCTTCAACTTGCACTTGCGATTCGACGATTACAGCACCAGACGTTGCTAAAGGCGACGCCGCTTCCGCTTAATCCGCAGATTGACACCAATATTCGGCAGCTTTTTCCGTACGAACTTACCGGTGCGCAGAAACGTGTGATCCGTGAAATTGCCGAGGATTTGCGGCAGCCGATTCCGATGAATCGACTACTTCAAGGTGACGTCGGGAGCGGGAAAACTCTCGTTGCTGTTTACGCAATGTTGCAAGCGGTTGCAAACGGAGCGCAGGCGGTTTTCATGGCACCAACTGAAGTTTTGGCGAAACAGCATTTGCGTAGTTTGCAAAATTTACTTGAAGGAAAAAACTTTTTACCGCTTAAAAACGTAAGTTCGTCTAACCAGAACGCAAGTACTTCTTCGCAGGATTTACGTTTACCGGATTCGCTTTTTCCTGCTCAGTCACAAAATACGCAGCAGGTTCGGATTGCGCCGATTTTTGGCGGACAGCGTCCTGCGGAGCGGGCAGCGGTTTTACAGGAGATAAAAACCGGGCAAGCAAAAATAATCGTCGGAACGCAAGCGATTATTTGCGGTGACATACCGTTTCACAATCTCGGGCTTGTTGTAATCGACGAGCAGCATAAATTCGGCGTGAAGCAGCGAGCAGTTCTGAAAACCGGCACGAAGTTTTCGCCGCATTACCTTGTTATGACCGCGACGCCGATTCCGAGAAGTGTCACAATGACTCTGTTCGGCGACCTTGACGTGTCGGTTATTGACGAGTTTCCGCCGGGCCGACAAAAAATTCGAACCAGAATCGCGGATGAAGAAAACCGTGAATTGTGGTGGGATTTCGTGCGACAAAAACTCGACGAAGGGCGTCAGGGATTCGTTGTCGTGCCGTTGGTTGAGGAGTCGGAAAACCTTGACGCTAAAAGTGTAATTGAAGTTTTCGAGTCGTTGAAAACCGGTCCGCTCGAAAAATATCGGCTTGGCTGCATTCACGGGAGGATGTCAACCGAGGAAAAAGAGAGTATAATGCTCGATTTTCGGAGCGGTGAAATACAAATGCTTGTTTCCACGACGGTTATTGAAGTTGGCGTCGATGTACCAAATGCGACGTTGCTTACCGTTGAAAGTGCCGAACGGTTCGGGCTTGCTCAACTGCACCAGTTGCGTGGTCGAGTTGGACGCGGCAAGCATCCCGGCTACTGTGTTGTGTTTGTGAAAGAAGAAAACATGACGAACAACGAGCAAACAGCCCGAAGAATGCAAGCGTTTGCCGATTCGACTGACGGATTCAAATTGGCAGAAGTAGATTTCGAACTGCGCGGGCCCGGTGAACTGTTCGGAACCCAGCAGCACGGAATGCCACCATTTATTATTGCCGACCTGAGCCGTGACCGTGACGTGTTAATTGAAGCCCGAAACGCCGCAAATTTAATTGTCCACGCTGACCCCGGTCTTGCCAAGCCGGAACACGCAAAATTACGAACCCAAGTCCTCGCCCGATACGGCAAAGTCCTCGAACTCGGAGATGTGGGGTGAAGAAGACGTTAGACATCAGACTTCAGACATCAGAGGTCTCCCGTCTAACATCTAACATCTAACGTCTAACGTCTAAACAATGCCTTTTTTCCAACTTATAAAAACGTGTGATCGCACATCAGCCCGACGGGGTGTGATTTCGTTCCGGCGTGGAACGGTCCAAACTCCGACATTCATGCCGGTTGGCACTCTCGGTACAGTAAAAGGTATCGAAATCGAAATGTTACGGGCAAGTGGCGCCGAGATTATTTTAGGTAACACGTATCATCTTGCGCTCAGACCGGGTGAAGAAACAGTTGCGGCACTTGGCGGCCTACATAA
>JBOFQC010000346.1:0-9798 GCA_051660725.1 Thermoguttaceae bacterium | reverse complement strand
TGAACCGCAGCACGGGAGCGGATTGGAGTGGCAGCTTTCGCTTCTGCCAGGGCAGCCGGGCTGGTCGGAATTCGAGTGAGCGGCCGGAACACTCATTTGCCGGTTTAATTTCGTGCTTCCGCAGCTTGGGCAGACCGATTTTTCATTGCTTCGGACGAGAAGTTCAAATTCCGAGTTGCATTTCGGACAAACGTATTCGTAAATTGGCATAATTCTAAAATCAAGGGTGAAATTGTTTTGGCTACTGTATTCTTTTCCCGCAATTTGGACAGAAAAAAGCGGAAAACAGTTCCATTTCCGGAAAAACAAGCAGATCAACGCTTTTTTTACACTGCGGACACTTGGTTTTGCGTAAAAATTCGGATTCTGGTGCTTGGCCGAAGAAAATCACGCCGATTTTACTTGTGATTTCGCTTTTCTCAGGAAGCGGCTCCCAAAGTTCGGTTAATTCACATAGCGTGATTTCGCGGTTTGGCCCGATTTGCGGATCATGCAGGTAAACCAATTGGCGTTCTGAGTCGAATCCGGTAAACACCGAATAATGACCTAATGGCGAATTATTTCTAATACGGTGATTAATTATCAGCCGTTTACTATCAGAATCGGTCAACCAGTGAAAAAACCGCTCCGGTTCTGTAATTCTAACAATAAAAGTCAGCATTCCAAGTTCCACTGCGTACTTTGCGAGCCTGAAGGTTTCGGTTCGGTACTCGTCGCACCTGCCGGGAACCGACGATTTTATATTTTTCCAGACATTCCGCTGCTCAGAAACCGAATCGGCAAAACCGAGAGACCGAATTACCATTGAAAGAGCAGCCGCACCGCAAGTTCTTTGCTTCGGAATTGTAAGCTGCCGTTCAAAATCGAGGGAGAACATTTTTTTCTCTTTTTTCTTCTCGTCCCTTTCAAAACGCAATTATTCGGTGTAAAATTGGGTTGTCTAAATATAGAGTATAAGAGATAAATGTAAATTTGTCGATTATGTATAGCCGCTGATCTTAGATCAGCGTTTACATCCTCGCAAATTTACTCTTGGTGGCATTCTAGGATAAAATGATAATTTAGGAAGTCAATAGCGGTAAATAAATGAGTGAATTGAAAGATCAGCCAAAAAAGAGAGATCAATGGTCCTCACTTCTTGAGGAATTGGGTGTGGATTCCCAGGTTTCAGCTGAAATTAAGCAGCCAACAGAAGCTGTTTCAGAGAGAATATCAACAGCGGCAAGTGAAACCGTTAGTTACTCTGAAAGCAAGACTGTTTCCGAGTCTTTCGGAAGTCAAATTGAATCACAAACAGCTGGAACCAGCGAAGTTCGGAAAGACGCCACACCGCCGAAAACGGAAAAATTCGGTGCCGGACTTTTGCCGCCCGGTGCAAGTTTGTCAGGACCGAGCCAGATGATTCCGCCGGCTTCTGCTGGTTCGAAACGGTCTTCAAAGGCCAGCTTTTTTAATAGAATTACGTCGATTAACTTTTTTGGCAGCACTTCTCCAGAGAAAGTTGACCGATCAGCTGCTGTTCCAACTGCAACTGCTCCACAACCCGCAACAGCCGCGCAACCGCCAGTTGCGACACCTACGATTTCGGAACTGGACGTAAAGACACAAGCAGAAACGGCTCAAACCGACACTGTAAAAACGGACGTCGTACAAGCAAACGTTCAGCAAGCGGAAACGCCGCACAATGGCTTTGCCGCTAAATTACACAAAGGAGCTAAAAAGACCGAAAAAGCTTCGGACTCTTCTGCAGAAACGGAGAAGACAGTTACAGCAGAAACGATAATCGCGGCCCCAAAAGGCATTTCAGAGGCAACTACTTCCGTTTCTCCCGCAATTACAGCTGAGTCGCTCAAACCGCGAAAATTGGATAAGGCCAAACCACATTCTGCCGATAAAATGGGTCCAAAAACACGTGAAGTTCCCCCTAGTGCTTTTCCTGCCGCCGCTGTTGATCCGTGGTCTCGTTTGGCCGCTCAGTTGGGCATTAAAAACGAAGAGAAAGCCGCAGCAAGTTCCGTTCACGAAACTGAAACGGAAACTACTTCAAGAGTTGCTGCAACAGCTGTCTCGGTTGATCTGTCAGAACAAACAAAGGAATCGCTAACGTGTAAGGAAACGAAATTGACCGAAGACCACGCAGAATCAATGGAAACGTCAGTAAGTAGTAGTTCAGATAACAGTTTCGATGAAATTCCCGACATTGAATCTCTTGTTTCTTTCCGGGATTTACCGCCGCGTAAAAAGCCGTCTTACATGTTACCGGAGCCGCAAACTGCTTCCAAACCAAAGGAAATAAAAGAGCCTAGAGCTTTTTCGGAAGTAACAAAAGAAAAAGAAACCGAATCAGCTTTTCCGCAGCGAGAAAAATCGCGTGGTAAAAGACATGAAAACGGTAATTTTGAAGGAAAAGAACGCTCTGATTCAGAAAAAGAACGTTTTGGTCGTGAGCGAGGAGGAAAACCTGAACGACCGACAGAAAGAACCGAAAAATCTGAACGGCGTGAAAAGGGACGTGGTTACACTGATTCCCGGCAAGCAAGTTTTGGCGCAATAGAAGATGATGTGTTAGATCCAGCTAAGCCAGCAGAATCGTTCCAACCGTTGGATGCGTCAAGAGCTAGAGAACCGCGAGATGCAAATTTCGACTCCCGAAAACGTGGTGGAAAACCGTCCCGCTCCATTAAAATGGAAGTTGGGTATTCTGAAACATACGACGAGCCGCGGAAACAAGAAATTGCAGCGAAACCGTTTGACGAAGAGCCGCTGGACAGTGTTGATGTTTCGTCACATAGTGATCACGAGTACACTGATTCAACTAGAAAAGGACGTAACAGAAAACACCGCTCGCGTCGGGAAAGACAAGCAAATACGTCTTTTACCGAAGTCGATTTCGACGACGTTATGCCGCCAAACGAAGATTATTTTGAAGATGATCAGGATGTGACCGTAAAAGTTCCTGAAAGAAATTACGGACCTTCACGAGATGTGTTTGCCGACCTGTTCCCAGAAGAACCGAATGGCAAAACTGCTGCACGGCAGGTTGAGTCGCCGAGACAGGATAATGCACGTGGCAGTTCCGTCACGCCGAAAAAAGGCGAACATTTGTCCCGAGGTTCAAGATACAGAGGCGCGGTTGCCGAGCCAGCAGCAGAATTTGAAGATCAAGGCACACGCATAAATGCGGCTTTTGATGCTTCAAACGACGAGATAGGTTGGAGTGCACCTGCAAAAAAATCGTCACGAGGTTCACGTTATGAAAAGCCGGAGCAACCGAGGCGAGTTGAACATGATATTCGAACAGAATACGACAACGACATTGACAGTGTTTTTGATGGAAATGACGAAATTTTTGATTCCGGATCACATCAATCAGCCGAAAAACGTAACAAGCCGAAAGAAAGAAAAGATAGAGATAACGAGCGTGAGTTGACAAACGCACGCAATAAAAAAGAACGTGAGGATACCCGTAAAAAAGACAAAGCTTACTCGGGTAAGACGCAAAATGCTGACGTTGAAGTTGATTCGCTTGATGAATCAGATTCAAATGTTGACGAGATAATGCAATTACACAAAAGTATTCCTAGTTGGGACGACGCAGTTCTACCTCTTGTAGAATCAAACATCACCCGACATGGTGTAAAACGAAACGATTCGAAAAGAAGATAGACGAAAATAAGCAAACATTACTTCAAACGGGGACGGCATCAAGCAAGGTCCTTGGTTCACTTTTACTGATATTTTAATAAATTTGACCCTCGACTTTTCCAGACGAAGTGAAACAGAGTCGCAAAAGTCGAGGAATCGCGCGAGCTAAAGCTTAATAATCAGCTCAAAGTTTTCGCGTAGGTCAACAACTCCTCAAATTTGCAATGAACGATTTTTCAAGACGTGACTTTCTAAAAACCGGTGCCCTTGCGGCGGCAGTGCCTGCAGCCGGACTCGGTGCGTTTTATTTCGGATATTCAACAGCGCACGGCAAGCCGTTACGTGTCGGTGTGCTTGGTACTGGCGACGAAGGAAGTGTTCTTTTGGGGGCAATGAATCCCGAATATCTTCAAGTGGCGTCAATTGCGGATATTCGTCCGTACAACCAATACCGTGCCTTTCACGGTGATTGGGGAGTTGCTCCAAGACCAGGTTTGATGTCTGTTTACGGTTGGAATACCGAAGACGAAGCGCGGCAAAATGTCAAAGTTTATGCCGACTACATGGATTTACTTGACAACGCCAAAGCAGACGGGATCGAAGCAATTGTAATCGGTCTGCCGCTCCACTTGCATGCGCCGGCAGCTGTTGCCGCAATGAGAAGAGGTCTGCACGTTCTGACCGAAAAGTTAATGGCTCACAGCGTCACGCAGTGCAAGGAAATGGCAAGAGTAGCGGAAATGACAAACCGTCACCTCGCGACTGGTCACCAACGTCACTACAACGTTCTATATCACGAAGCGGTTGATAAAATTAAACGTGGTCTTCTTGGTAACATCCATTACATTCGTGCGCAATGGCACCGGGGTAATTCGCCAGGAAAAGACAGTTGGCAACAGCCGATGCCGCGCGAAGTAAAGCCAAGTGATGTGCAAGCCAGAAAATTGCTTGACGAATTAGCCAAAGCCAAACGTGAATTGGCTGCTGCTCGTGGTGCCGAAATTGAAAACCTCGCCAAAAAGGTAGCACAGCAGGAAGCACAACTTGCCGACGCGGTTTTGGCAAACGGCGGATCTTATGAAGGTACAAACTTCGCTTCCGCAAAAGATTACGGCTACGAAGACAATGTGTTTGAATGGGTTGACCAAACGACAAACAAGAAAAAAACGTATCAACGCCCTGCTGCTGAGGAACTGCTTCGTTGGAGACTTTGGGCACGAACTGGTGGCGGTCTTATGGTCGAACTCGGTTCACACCAACTTGACGCCGCGAGTATTTTCCTTGCCGCGAACAACGATTATTATCAGGGTAAAAACACCGGCGAAAAGGTTCATCCGCTGAAGGTTCACGTTTCGGCCAACCGTAACTTGTTCGAAATGGACAGGGAAGTGAACGACCACATCACGACTTTGGTTGAGTTCCCGGCACCGGATTACGATGCAAGTACGGAAGTTGGACGCAAGAGAAAAATCTGCGTACAGTATTCGACGATAAACGGAAACGGCTTCGGCGGTTACGGCGAAATCGTTTACGGCACGGACGGTACAATGATTCTCGAAAAAGAGGCCGATTTGCAAATGTTTCGTGATGAGTCGGCAAACAAAATCTCGACGAAAGCAGCTTCTACCGGTCCGGCACTTGACACCCAATCAAGCGGTCCCGCGCAAAAAGCGGTTGCTGGCGGACCGAAAGCTGAAGTCAGTCGTGGTTACAAGGAAGAACTCGAACACTGGGCTTGGTGTATTCGAGTCAATCCAAATAACAAGGACAAAGATTTGCAGCCGCGTTGTATGCCGAAAGTTGCACTCGGTGACGCCGTAATTGCTCTTGTTACCAATATTGCCGCCGACGCCGGAAAAAGCATGACTTTCGAGGAATCGTGGTTTGATATTAACAGTGACGACACGCCTGAAAACGTCGCACCAGACGTGAACAAAAAGGAATATCAAGTTTAACGTTAACGAAATGTAACGATTGTTTGTTTTTTGCCCGCATGACATGTAGTACACAGCCAAATGTAAATTTGTCATTTTTGTTTAACCGCTGATCCTGGATCAGCGTTCTCAAATTTATTTGAAGGTGTGGTAACTGATCAATGCGGGTTAATTCGGCGTGTATATAGACCAAACGTACAGAACTCTTTCTTTCGAAAATATCACCATTGAGGGGTCTTCCCGTGCAGCGGTGCAAACTTTCTGGCGCATACCGGAGTACAAGCTCGGGTTCGATATTGGTGCGCAACCGTGGTCTTTCATGGGCACGCCGAACTGGTTCATTTCACATACGCACATGGATCATCTTCTTGCGTTGCCGGCTTACATCGCACGGCGTCGCATGATGAAAATGGAGCCGCCGACTGTTTATTTGCCGGAAGAAGGGGTCGATTCTGTGCGACAATTGCTTGGTGCTTTCAGTCGACTGGATCGAGGCCGCTTACCGTGCAATCTTGTCGGCTTAAAACCGGGCCAGGAGGTCGAGCTTTCTCGCGAACTTATTGTGCAAGCGGTTAAAACATTTCACACGTTACCGTCACTTGGTTACATTGTGTGGGAGCGCCGTAAAAAGCTGAAGCCGGAGTATCTGGAACTTTCGGGTGAACAGATACGCGACCTGAATAAAAGCGGTGTGGAAATTTCTTACGAGATACGAATTCCGCGAGTGGCATACCTTGGTGACAGCACAGCCAAAGCGTTTGGTGTCACGCCGGAACTGCTCAAAGCGGACGTGTTGATCTTGGAATTAACGTTTGTTGCCCCTGAACATAAAAAGGAAGCGATCCAGAAGTTCGGGCACATACATCTTGACGACATTGTCGAGCGACGTGACGATTTCGCAAATAAATTGGTTATTGCTTCTCATTTTAGTAGCAGATATAATGACAATGAGATTGTGCAAACGATTACCAAGCGGATTCCCGACATGTTTGGCGGACGGTTAGTGCTCTGGATATAACGTCTTGCTAATTCTTGCATTATATCTTGTTCGCCCTAATCATAGGTAGTCCAGTTTCTCCGAAACTGGAGCGACTTTCGGAGAAAGTCGCCTACCAAACTACGCCGAATGAACCTGCCGTTCAGGCATAAATTGCTCGGCGCTGCTTCATGGAATCAAAAACAAAAGGGAGAAATACAAATGCTACGTTTTATAAATTACGATTCTTTTATTCTGAAAACATGCAGTTTCGTGCTGTGTCTTTTGTTTATCGTTCCATGTGGTTTGGCGGAGACACCGGAGGAATTTAGAGAACGATATTTCAAGGTCGGGCAGGAACTGTTATCTGAAGCTGACACCAAGCTGAAAAAAGAAAACCTCGGCGATGATTTCTACGACGTTATGAATCTAAACCAATGGGGAAATGCGTTATGTTATGCCGACAATCCGAAAAAATACGTCGAGGCATCCGAGCAATTCATCCGGGAAATAGAAAAACGCTCACAATCTCCTGATTGGTCACATACTTTAATAAATACTTGTACTACTCTTTTCAAATACGAAATCGAACTGTTGAAATCGTTGCCCAAGGATAAAATGCGCTCGGAATTTGAGAAACTCTGCGACAAATATGTTCCTGCTTTTGAAAACATCCGTAAACAAGAAAATGATTATTTTACCTACTTAATTCCATTGGTAGCCGTTCATTTTGCTGAAGCAGTTGATCCTGAAGGTTCGCTTGGCCTTGCCCAGATTGCCGTTGAAAAATTCAAGCCGGATTTCAGTAACGAAGAGTTAACGGGCTACCTTCATGGATTCATTCGCAGGGCAACGGCAACCGGCAAGCCAATGGTTTTCAACGGGCTTAACCCGGATAAATCTCCGTTTGATATCAAAGACCTGAATGGAAAAACGTCACTTGTCCTGTTTATCAATCCGGTCGTTGTTACTGACGAATGGGTTTCGATTGCGAAAGAACTTAATGACGTATTGTCTGACCAACCGTTCGTGATTGTAAAATACATAAGAGCACAAGAAGGTGGTTCGTATTCAAGCCCGTCAGACCAATTTGACGAACAACAGAAACGCTTGCCCGGTATGGTCGTCAGATCGCAGAAGATTGAAAATAATTTTTACGGCGGTATGGGCGGCGGTTTGGGTAGTCGACCAAACACTTTTTTTGAATACTATACCGCACACTCAATTAGATCAAAAGACGCTTTTGAGAAAACGCTTGTGTTTTTTCTGGTTGGTCCAAATGGAGAAGTGCTTTTGACCGATTCACATGTTTTCCCGTCAACGCTTTTTGCCCGGCTGAAAAGCATGTTTCCGAAAAAGGAAAAAGAGCTGGCAAAACTGGAGTCAGACGCCCAAGCTCGCGAACTGGTAGACAAAAAAGTTGAAGACAGAATACAAGCATTAAAAGAATCAGGAAGTGCTGAAGGCAAGTTGATTTCAATTTACCAGTATCTGGACGATACGTTTCTTTTGACAAATGTTTGTAACTTGCCTAGCATGGAACCATACAATGCAGCGTACGTCCGTTCACGGAAATACTCAAGTTTTGTGCGGGAGTTTCCTGAATTCAAGGATATTCCTGATGAGTTGCGATTCGAGATACTGTGGAATCAATGCCGTCTCCGTCAATTGGATTGTGCTTGGCAACTTAGCCAGAATAAAAAACTCAAGCCGGAGGTTGTGTTCAAAGATTTGGAAAATGATATCATCAGCTGGAGAAAAACGAACCCGAACCACCCGCGAGCAAGGGACATTTCTTCCATTCGCCGTGATATAATATGTTCAAATATGTTGGAACACTTAAAGCGACTTCCGGCAGATGAGCAGCAGGAATACGCCAAGCTGATAATAAATAAATACGTCGAGTTCGTCAAAGAGGTGCTTACCGACAGTTCTTGGACACCTTTGGAATTATCGGGAATTGCCAGCGATTTTCGTATTCTCACGCCAAACCTGCTCAAAACATTTGACGAAATCAGCCCGTCCGGCAAAACCGATTTGCATAAGGATTTGGCAACGCAGCTTGTGCCGATTTTTCTCAAATCAAATAATGACGAATTAAAAGAGCTAGCCATTACGTTAATGGATGTTTCGCTCGGTAAATGAGCGTGCAAGATCACATAACCTAAAACTACATTGGTTTTTACACTAACAGCAGGGAGATTCAGCCCGGTTTTTTGTTAGTGCACGGGTCTTGCTCCAAGCATCTATGCCGAGCAACTTATGTGAAGGTTTTGTACTAAAATTTACTCTTATCATTGAGTTCAAGGGAAAAGCCTATTGCTTTCTTGTTCAGTGCTTGATAAACTTGACTGATTAGGACGATTGCACGCTTTATTATGTAATCGCGCTATTGTTGAATTATAACACTTTGAAATTTACCTATAAGGTGGTTTGTCATTAGGTTCAGCCAAACCAGCTTCGGTATACTTTTCTCTTATCTTATTATTAATCAAAGGAGTTAACATGAACTTTTTTAATCGTTTTTTAAATAACAACAATGTAGCAAGAAAAACCAGCAAAAAAAAATCTATTCATTCTCGTCGCTTGGACATTGAGCCGCTTGAAAGTCGGGAACTGCTTACAGTTACAACATTTGATCCAGTTGATTATTCGGATTTGGAAACGATTCAAGCGGAATATTCCAGGTTCAAATTGGACAATCTTTCTCACGTTTATGAAATTACTTTTGCCCCTGAAAAAGAAACGCCCGCTGACATTAATACTCAGCTTCAGGAAACAATTGATCTGATTAACAAGGAAGATGCGAAAGACATACTTATCGTTGTCCGCACCGATTTCATTGATACTTTGACTTACGATAAAGAAGTAACTGAAGGCTCGAACAGTGCTATAAACATTGCTGTTGAAGAGGGCAAGGGAACGGTATCAATTATCGGGTGGTCGTCAGATGAGACACCAAAACCGTTAACGCTGAAAGTCGATTCTGCAGAATGGGACTGGTCATCAGAACTCCGCGTAATGAATATCACGCATGAAAGTACGGTCCAAATTGGTGGTGTCACAATTACTGGAGGAAGACTTGGAAACGGCTGTGACGAAGAGCCGGTAGTGGAAGAGACGAGTGACGAACTGGCTCTTCCACTTACAGTTGATCAAATTACCAACGAATTGAATGAAAACAGAACCGACACGCAGTTACCCGTCTTTTCTGGTATCGGTGACACCAAAGATTCCGCATCT
>JBOFQC010000345.1:0-4797 GCA_051660725.1 Thermoguttaceae bacterium | reverse complement strand
GGACAACGCGTGCTCGAACTGTCGGGAAAGCGCATTGGTTCGAAAGAAAATCGCGTAATCTTTCGGCTCGCGTCTGCCTCGGCTGATTTCAGATGAAATTTCAAACGTGATTTCACGTGCGATTTCCTGAGCAATTGATTTCGCTTCTTCGTAATGGTCTTCGTATCCGGTCAGCCTAACTGGTTCACCTTCTTCGTTTTCGGTAAATAATTTTTTTTCTTTTCTTTTTACGTTATTCGAAATAACGGCGTCGGCAGCGGATAGAATACGTTGCGTACTTCTGTAATTCTGTTCGAGGCGGATTATCTTTACGTTGTCAAAATCTCGTTCAAAATTAAGTATATTATCAATATTGGCACCCCGCCAGCCGTAAATCGACTGGTCGGGATCACCAGTGACCGCAAGGTTTGCGTAATCAACGGAAAGAGCGCGGGCAATTGTGTACTGGGCAAAATTCGTGTCCTGATACTCGTCAACCAAAATGTACCGAAACCGCTCGTCGAGTTTTTTTCGCAGTTCCTGATTCTGCCGTAACAAATTGGCTACGTGAACCAACAAGTCGTCGAAATCAACCGCATTTCCCTGCATAAGTGCTTTCTGGTAAGCAGGATACACCTTTTCAACGAACCGTCCGGTAAGACTGCTGGAACGGGCAACATATTCTTCCGGCATCACAAGTTCGTTTTTTGCCCAAGAAATTCCGGAAGCGATTTTTTGCGAGTTGACACCAGCCGGCAAATGTGTTTTGTCGAGCAACATGTCAAGTAACCGTTTACATTCATCCGGGTCGTAAATCGAGAAATTCTGTTCAAGACCAACAAACGAATAGTATTGCCGAATTATATACGCACAGAACTTGTGGAAAGTGCCAATCCAGACAAATTTACCCGGTGCAAGATTAGCCAACCTCCTCTTCATCTCGTCGGCGGCTTTATTCGTAAACGTAAGCGCAGCAATGTGATACGGCCTGACGCCATGTTGCAGCATCCAGGCAATTCGGTGCGTGACAACCCGGGTCTTGCCACTACCGGGACCAGCAAGAACAAGTAATGGTCCGTCAACACTCATCACCGCTTCCCGTTGCGGATCATTCAGATCAACGAGAAGCGGATGTTTATGTTCGGAATAACCTGAAGTTTCTGAATATGATTTCAAATGTGATTGGCGTTTTCGTCTTTAAGAAGTTAGGAGTTAGGAGTTAGGAATTAGGAGATAGGAGTATACAAATATATTTTGGCTGTGAATTAGTTTTGCATAATAAAAGTTTTCAACCACGATTCGGCCAACTCGTCCCATTTGGCGGCCCGACCGTTGTCGTGTCTCAAGCCGTAACCGTGTGCTCCTTTCACGAAAACGTGAAGTTCACACGGTACACCAAGTTCATGTAATTTTACGTATGTCTTCACCGCACCCATTGGCCCGACAAAGTCGTCGTTTGTAATTGTTAAAAACATCGGCGGCGTATCTTTCGTGTACTTGATTTCCGGTGAAAAATCGGTGTCAGATTTGTCCCACGTTTTCTGGTCTTCACCGAGAATGTACGCCGGATAAATCGGTAATGCGAAATCAGGACGGCAACTCAACTTATCCGCTTCATCAACCGGTTCGTAAGTTTTTTCGTCATAAGCCGTTGACGCCATAATCGTAAGATGCCCGCCAGCTGAAAAACCGAGGACACCGATTTTATTAGTGTCAACGCCCCATTTTTCTGCGTTTTCACGAACCAAACGAATTGCCCGCTGCGCATCTTGAAGTGGAGCAGCGTGTTTTTCACGTCCTTCACGTCTTGGAACACGGTATTTACACACAACTGCGTCAACACCAAACGAGTTCAGCCAATGTGCCACTTCGATTCCCTCGTAATCGTAAGCGAGAATTCCGTAACCGCCGCCGGGAAAAATCACAACGCACGGAGCTTTTTTATCCGCTGCTTTGGCTACTTCCGATTTGTAAAACGTGAGCGTCGGCACACTTACGTCACTGATACGCATAATCGGCGGCTTTTCGTTTCCCAACTCCGACTTTTCTGGTGCAATATCACCTTTTTCACCTGGCGCGACACCAGGCCAAAGATTCATCTGAGCTGTTGGTTTCATCTTGGCCGCTTCTTCAACTCGTGTTTGAGCAGAAAGCTGCGACGCGGTAATTAACACTGTAACAAAAGCCAGAATTGATAATGTGGATTTGTGCATTTTTTGCTGACGTATAAAACGGATGTGAATAGAAATAGAGTAGATGTGAACGTACCCAAAAACAAAGGTACTTATATTTAAACCGCACAGAGCACGGAGAACTCGGTGTTTACGGCCCGATTTTCCCTGTGCTCTAAATGTATCAGCGGATAACAAAATTGCTACCCGGGGACTGCGCGTTGCTTCGTCCCCGGCTTTTTTTTGCAATGATGTTTTTTATTCAAAACGCATGAGGTCAAGACCGAACATTGTGCCAACGGCAGCGTCGTTTCTACCTACCAATTCAACCGTAATGGTATGCTTGCCTTTTTCAATGTTAACGGTTCCAATTTTTACAGGACCGGTGCTGATAACTTTTTCCGGATTGTAAAGGTCAACCACTTCGCCGACTTTTTGGTCGTCTACGTAGAATTGGAATTTGCCGTAATCGCGGGCTTTCGTCAATTCACAAACCAAAGTTTGTTCGCCGGATTTTTCGGTATCCAATGTGAGTTCAAGCTTGTCGCCTGCTCTTCCGCCTGTCCACCAAAGTTGGTCGTCGTTGTGCCATTTACCGTCCTGCCAGTTGGCCATTCCTTGTTTCGAAAGAGTTCCATGCGGTTTTTTAACAACGTCGAATCCTTCAAAATCAAATGTGTACGGAGTTTCGTAAGTAACTTTCGCTTTGATTTCTTCGATTACGACATCGTCACTCGGGAACTTACCGGTTGGAACATCAACTGCTTTTATGCCCGGGAAGCCGTACCAATAGGTTACGACTGAGTAGTCGATTTTGCATACGACCCAGTGCCAGACTTCCATGTCGAAACGGAAATCCTTCTTGAACGGAATACCGTCAAGTAAACGGAACCTGTCATTTGTGGCGTGACCAAAGTTTGCCGGACCTTCAGCACGGGGTTGTGCGTGGAACGGTGCTTCAAAAAATTCCGGGGTGCACCAAGCGTAACCGTAATAATCTTCGGTTCCGGTTCCGAAATGTGACGGGAACTTTTCGCCGTCCACGTAAATTTTTTCGTCTCCTTCACCCCACCAACCTTCAACGCTGTTTGTAATACTGAGTGAGTCGCCGACGAAAACGCCTTTACCTTCAAGAGCGATGTAATTCCAGTCCTGCATTTTCTTTTCATCCGGGCCAGGAGTCTGGATTTGACGTTCTTGTCTCCAGTTTGCGTGAAAATACATAGTTTCGTCTGTCCACTTATACGGTGAGACGGAAATGTTGTTGATCGTAATCTTCACATCCTGATTAGGATCGTAATTTACAAATTCGGCTTCAATGCTGTTTTTGAACGGCATTTTCCAGAAGCAGAACATATTACCGGCTTTGTCAACTTGCGTGTACCAGGTTTTGTACGGATTGACACCGACGCCGCCAGCAAAGAAATCGCCGAGCGGAACACGAATCGTTTGGTGTCCGTCAAATTTCACTTTTACAAGAGTGCTGCGGAGTGCTTGCGTAACGTCTTTCGCATCAACTTTGATTGAGAACGAATTGATAACATAAGGGGTGTTCGTGGTTTCCTTTATGACCGATTTTCCGCCATTTTTTGTAAGCGAAATAGTTTTGGAGTCGCCAACTCTTATCGGACTTACTACCAGTTCACGCTGTACTTTCGCAATTTTATCTTTGAGTGCTTTGACGACATCCATTGAGAACGACTGGACTTTCGTCCCTTCCGGATACGAACGGTAGTTAATCTGATAATAAAGGTTTCCTTGTTCTTCGTCACGATTTCCGGTGAACATTTTGTCAACGGTTATTTTAATGCTCTTTTCGTAAGGGATCGGGAGATACAAGTTCCTTCCGTTTGCTCTCGGTGAGCTAAGCGGCGCATCAACCAAAAACTTGCCGCCGATAAGATCACCAATCGGAGCGGTAATTGCCGGCTCCGAATTCCCGTCAATGTAAATGCGGAAAGTAACCCGATAATGCGGAGCTGTGATCCACCAACGTACAATTGCGCCGGGACCTTTTTCATCCATGAGCACCCATTCTTTACGATCTCCGTTCATTTCTTCGCGGACGAATTGGGAAGCGTCACCGTTTGCGAACCAGCCGTCCTGTTCGCAAGCTTCTGAACGCCTGTCATAACTGCTCGCTTGTTTGCAGGTATAAAACGGATTCGGAAATTGTGTTATGGCGTCACGGTTTACCATTTCATCAAGAAGCGACTCTAGCGAAACAGTTGCCGCCGATGCCGTATTTGCTGCAAAGCATACAAAAAGCAGTAATAACAAGAATCCTGAGAACGTTTTTTTCATGTAGTTTTCTCCAAAGTAAATAAAAAGGTTAGTCAATAAGCTAAATGATACAGATAAGCTCAAGTTTATAATGCTTGAATCCTGAATGTACCAGAAATAAAAATGAATTTCAAATGGGTATTACATTTTTTTATCCGTTTTGATATAATGTGAACTATTATTCTGTAGTAAAGTTTTGGCAAGCCAAAACCTAATGATTGCAGGTTAATTTTTGATCGTTTTTTGAGTCGTTTCAAACAATTACTTTTTTCGGAGAACTACAAAATGCTTACCCGAATTGGAATCAGTGCCAGCCTCTTATGCGTACTTGTTTTTTCTGTTCTGCAGGTTAGGGCAGAAGAAA
>JBOFQC010000344.1:0-4325 GCA_051660725.1 Thermoguttaceae bacterium | reverse complement strand
GAAATTCGTCGAAATCGGAAACGCTTCTCTGAAAGTTTCGTACGAAATCCACGTACCCGGCCACGGCACCTCAGGCGTTATCGAATGAATCGCATTCTGATTGAACCGCCCTTTATTAATATCCAACAAAGCAATTGGGCCATTTAAATCGCCAAAATGTGATATCAACGTTGAACACACCTGATTGACACCAGGCACTTCCCGACCATTTGCGTAACCTTGCGGATGTGCAATTGTGTTTCCGAAAGTCAACTCCGGCGACGTCCCTTCCGGCGTCGTGTACCAAAGCGTGTGACCGTAATCGGCACCCTTGTCAAGGTACTCGCTTCGTGTCCAAAGTATACGTCCGTCATTTGTGACAGAAGGAGCAAACTCGGTCAAATTGGCAAACGAAAGACGTCTGATATTCTCGCCGTTTGTATCCATACGGTGCAGCGTAAGAGCCTGCGGAATCCAGCATAAGAACTTCAGTTTGCACCGTGATGATATCATTGCCAAATCACCGTCCGGCAGTGGTGTCGGATACAAATCGTTAAACGGTCCGCTTGTCAACTGACGCTGGCCGCTGCCGTCCGGGTTCATCTCGAATATGTGCCAAAAATCTTTCATGCTTAACCGTTCGGTAAAGTAAATTTTCGACAAATCGAAATTCGGAGCACCGTGTCGCACCATTCCGGATGTTTTGTACAACTCCTGCAAAGTCGCTTTTTCCGGGCGGTAAACACCGTCAATGCGTGGTATGTCAAGCATGTAAATGCCGCCGCCGGTTCGCCATTCGTTGTCGACGCAGTCGCTGTAATTGTGGCTCGGATGCAACGGGTAACGTTTCTCAAAGAGAATTTTTCCCATCTCTTCCAGATGCGGCATTGAAAACAGCGTTTCCCTTTTTAAAGTTCGGGCACGTGCAAAAAGTTCTCTCGCGTCGCTGAAAACTTTATTGTTTGTGATGTAATCTTTTGGCCCCGCGGCTACCAATAATTCGTGTTCCTCGCAAAGTTGCTTGTAAGCGGCACGCAAACTTTCGTTTTTCGGTCCGTCTGGCTGCGAAAGCATACGATTCGTCATTACCAACGTTCGACCCACCGGATCATATTCCAAAAGGTTGATCCGTGCAAAATTGTATTTTCCCGTTTGTGTTTGTGCTTGCGTTTGTTCTTGCGGCTTATTCTTATCAAGTGTATTGTCAAGCGACTCGATTTTCAACGCGATTTCAAGTTCCTTTCCCAGCGGGCCGGCAAATGCCGGAAGCCGCACTTCTTTCGATTCACCCGGTGAAAGCGTGACACCATTTTCCAACACGGTTTCCAGTCCGTCCGTGAGCGGGTCAAAAAATTCGCCTCGTTCTCCAATGTTGTACCGCACAAAATCGTCGTCAATCCACCTGGAATAATTTTCCTGTTTAACCGGTCTTGCGCGTCCCGTGATTCGTTGCTGTTCCGGCGACGTGTTGGTCAGATTAAGCACGAACTCACCACTTGAAACTGTTCCAACTTGTGAAATTGCAACTGGTTGCGGCAAAAAGAATATCGGGTGTCCAGATGCAGGTGTAAAATTTCCGCCGAAACCAGTCGAAACCATGAGTCCGTTTTCGACTCCCTGCACAAATTTTTCCGGAATGCAAAACTCGAACCGACGAAAATCGTCGCTGATCGTGTGTTCAATTGGTTGCGTGGTAATATTTGCTGACGAATCAACGGTTTGAAAAACCAGCTTGCTTTCTTTTGTAAGTGACCCGTCTTCATTACGTACAGGTTGAATCCGTAAAATCCCAACAGCTCCGTCTGTTCGCAAAACGGCAAGGTATTCAGTCAATAATCGGTTCGTGAAAATTGTTCCGTAAAGCGAGTCGCCAACAAGTTTTACGTTGACTCGGCATTCGCACCAGGCTCCTTCTTTTAGTGTGCTGCGTTGTGCAATGCGGACAGTGCCACTTGAAGCATCACTCCACTGCTTCGGGTCGTACTTTCCGGTGAGTAGCGGTGTTTGCGTTGACCGAACAAGCGTTGTGATATCATGTGGGACCGGTGAGGGATATTTGCAGTTTTCCGGATACCACGGAACATTTACAACCCCTGAGTGGTAATCGCCGCGTCCGTAAGCTTTGAGCCAAGCCATTTCTTCGAGAGCAACCGCTGATTCCCAGCTTTTGTTAAAAAGATTTTCGTCAACGAGAGTGCTGACCATTTTACCGTTTTCGTTGTTTTCGCTATCTACACTTTGCAGTACCGGCTTAATTTTGTCGGCTATAAGTGCGACTTTTTCTTCGGAAAGCGGCTGCGGTGTCCCGTAGATTTCCAATTCGTCGATTCTGACACCACCAGAAGAAGCCCGGCTTATGTCAACACGCACATATCTTGCTTTTACCGGTTCGAAAAAGAATTCCGAGCGGGTCAGCGCCGGTGAATGGTCGTCGCCGCTTGTCCAAACTTTTTTCCATGTCGCCTTTCCTGATTGCGAATCGTAATCGGAAGCGGTTAGAATGTCAAAGTTCGTGGCCGCACGATCATTGTATCTTGCCGAAGAATCGCTGCCGAAAGCGACTTTGTAAATCCAGTATTCGTCGCCGAGGTCGACTTGCGCCCAAGCCGGTTCGTTTACTGCGACCCAACTGGCTGAGTTTCCGTGTATTCCGTCAATTAGGTTGCTTGTTTTGTGAATGTCGTAACCATGCAATTCGGAAGAAGTACATGCTTTTGCGTTTTTATTCAGCGAAAGGTTTTCGCTCCCGAGTTCGTCAAGCGGCCAAGTATCCGGAATCGAAATTGCCGAAAGCGTATTTGATTTGCCTGTGCGAATATCAGGCGCAGCCGGCACCTGCGTTTGTGCGAAAACAACCGGTACGGGCGGTAAATCCCATGACACCAAATTGGTCGGTGCGGAAGAAACGGAAAGGTTTGCCTGAGTTACAGTTGTAAAATTCTGTCCGTCCCAGGGGCAGATTTGAACTTCCACGGCTTGCGGAAATCGGTCATTGTATTTTCCTGTAAGATCACGTGAAAACGCAACCATTGAAACGTTGCTGACACGGGGAAACGTGATTTCGATCCAAGGATTTTCGTCATTTTCGGCAGCAATCCAAGTTGACGAGTTGCCGAAAACGCCATCTTGCACCAGCTCGGCACCGGCGTTATGAGGCGGCGTGGTTAAGGAACTGGAAGCACGAACTTTCGCTCCGTACTGTTTCAGAGCGATGTTTCGGTCTACCACTTCTGGACCGTAGATTTCAAATTCGTCGAGTCCGAGTGATTGTCCGTCAATTCTGCCGTGAAAAACGAGTCGAACAGTTCGGGCTTTTTGGTCGGCAAATGTGATAATGTTCCGTCTGCAAGGATCAAGCGAGTGGCCGGAAAATGACGCCGGAGAATCGTCAGAAACTGACGCAGAGTTTGTCAAATCACTCGGTAAATCCGCTGAATCCGCATGTTGTGTATTTGTATTACCTTGCAAAACACCAGCCAGGAAATTTGGCTGCAAGAGCAAAATTGCCGAGACGGCAAAAACAATAAAAACTATTATCAAAATGCGGCTGTTACTCATGATTAACTCCTTAATGATGTTTTCAAAAAATTTGGCCTCTCGACTTTCCTACAAAATGTTGCTGATTCGCAGAAGTTGAGAAATCGCGCGAGCAATGGTTAAAAGCCGGCACAAAATTTTCGCAAAGGTCAATAATATATTAGAGCATACCCATTATCTAAGTCAATGATAATTTGTATTTATTTATTGACGATTCGTCGAACAAAAATTGTTGCGGTTAAGGCGTTGTATCTATTTCGAAGAAAATCTTGTGTCGGTGTGTACCCTCCAAACTCGCGAGAAATAAATTTTTTCAAAGCATCAGTAAGAAGGATTAGCTATTCGGATAAATCTCGACATTCAAATGTTTTACGGCGTCATACTTTTCCAGAAGTTTTTGGTAATACTCAGGCGTTGTTGTTCTGTTTGTCATAATAGACAAGATAACCGCAATATCGTTTTCGCTAATTCGCCACGCATGTAAATCAAGAATCTGCGTTTCCGAATCGGTTTCAATTAATTGGCGAATATCATCTACCAGCCTTGTGACGCTACAGTCGAGCAGAATACGACTTGTTTGCCGTATCAGCCCGTAAGCCCAGATAAGAATCATTATTCCGCCGAGTAGACCGACAAGCGGATCAAACCACGCAAAATCGTAAAACTTACCGACCAGCAACGCACCAATCGCAAGCACGGAAGTTAGCGCATCGGCAAGAACATGAACAAACGCAGCTTGAAGATTCTGGTCACCAACCGTGTGGTTGTGTTCGCCGTGTTCATGCTTGTTCTCATATTCTTCATTTTTT
>JBOFQC010000343.1:0-3572 GCA_051660725.1 Thermoguttaceae bacterium | reverse complement strand
AAACCTGCAACCAGACGCCGAAAATTACGAGCAGCAAAAACTGCCTGTCAGAAAGTGGTGCCAGCGTGTTCCGGAACCAGTTTGCGACACGAAGTGTTATTGACTTATCCGAAAATTTTGAACCGCATTTGTGTTCCGCATATCGCGTCAACTTAACGTCACGAAGCCAACAAAGTGGCACCGCCGACAATGCCAGAAAAACAATGCCAATGTATGCAGGTGTAAAATAAGCGGAATATTTAGTCGCATAATCGGCTTGTTTATCAATACAATAAAACGAAAACAAGCCAACGGAAAGAAAACCGATCATTTGCCCTGACACCATGAACCGTTCACGAAGTCCGAGAACCTGACCTCGTACCGTGTCGGGTATGTAATCACCGAGCCACGACCAGTAAGCGGTTGTGCCGAAATACTCGATTAAATGGTAAACACACCAAGCTAGAACAAGCAGCGTGAGAATCAGATTCGTCGGTTGGTGGTGAATCATACGCGGTATTCCAAGTGGAATCGCAAGAAGCGCAAGCGGCGAAATGAAATACGCGCAAATTGTGAACCATTTTCGACTTCCGACAAATTCGACCAACTGAGGAACGACGAGCCGTAACAGCCCTGCGATACGTGGCGCAGCAAGAATCCACGCAATTGTTGCGTTTACAGCAACGTTTTCTTTCCCGATACATAGGTCACGGATAAGATAAACAAGCAACGAGGTGCTTATTAGTCCGTTCCCAAGTCCCCATAAAAAAGCGTTTAGGTTTATCACTAGGTTTGCGTTACCCGGAAATTGCACTACGTTACATTTCCGGCTCTTTTTCTTTGAATTATGAATATCAGCGTTTTTCTTTAGCGTAAGCGTCCATTTCCATTTGCGACATTCCTTGCGTACTTGGTTCCAATTCGCCGACGTATCGGTCAGGTGACGTCATTGAGCTGGCTGAAGCGGTTCCAGTGAGTCCACGCAGCCGAACTTCCAGGCATTTGTCGTTTCTGTTTTTGAGCAAAGCGGCAGCGGTTGAGGTTGTACCGTCAGGAAAGAAAAAAACTGGTGTCGACCAAGTTGTTCCGTCACTTGCACGGGTTTCGCCAAATCGGGTGTTTCTTTCTGAAACCGGATCGGTTTGCATACCGGTTTCGTCTTCGCCGACTGTGAAACCGAGATAATACGCAGCTCTTTCGTCTGGAACGGCCAAAACATCAGAAAAAAATACACCTTCCGGAAGCGTGACAAATCTGGAACCGGATTCTTTTGACGCTAAAGAAGGGTCGCGTAAAATAAAATCTTCTTCCGAGCCGGTGAATCCATATTCGGAGAACATATCTTTTTCGTAATACTCCGGGGTTCCCGCTATTTCGCTGTTTCTTAAACTCTGCGTGTCGTTATACGTTCTAAGTCCAGCAGAGAAGTGAACATCCAGAACCCGGTCAATAAGAATAAGATTACCGCCGATCATTCCACGAAAACAGAGTATTTGCCCGTCTTCCATTGCCTGAAGTCGCAGATTCGTCCACTCCGCTCGAAGAATATCGCCTGCTTTTCGTATTCGGTACGATTCGAGGGATTTGCTCATCAACGGTAAACTCAACGAAGCGAGAACCACCATTATAGTTAGAACTATCATTACCTCGATTAACGTATAACCGGTTTTTCGACGAATCATGAGTTGTTTGGGTGGTATTTTCACGTAAAATGTTTAGTCCGTTTTCTTTGCGTGCGGATTGAATTTCCCTATAAAAAGTGGTACATTACAGGCTCTGGGGCAGGTGATAGGTGACAAGTGACAAGGCGGCTTCTTAAAGCGAAACACATCGCCATTCCGTGTTACGGTATACAACCCCGGTAAAAGCCAGATGTTTTGCTCATGCTCAAATCAACGTAATTACACTATTTACTGGTGTTTTCAGCTTACAGTTAAAAGGTACAAATGTCAACAACAGCAATTGAATTGACCCAAAGTGAACGGAACTTGATTTTCCAGGCAGTTGGACGTCGTGTGGCGGCAGTTGTAACGAACACGGCTGGCAACAAACTCCGTACCGAACTGGGCGATTTGGCTAACAAACCGGTTCTAGGTGCTTTTGTGAGTTTGAAACGAAACGGTCAACTCCGCTCATGTATGGGCTGCCTTGCCGAACGGTTTCCGTTGGCTGATGCGCTGGAAAATGCGGCAACTCGGGCTGCAAAAGATGATCCGCGGTTTCCGCCGATTACACCGCACGAACTACTCGAGCTTGAAATGGAAGTTTGGGTTCTTTGGGGTATGCGAAAAGTCAGTGTGCCTGCTGAAGAAAGACCAAATGTTATTGAAATCGGTAAACATGGCGTTGTTCTCGAAAAAGGGAATAATCGCGGCCTGCTTCTTCCTGGCGTCGCCGTTGAGCACAAGATGAATCAAGTTTCATTTCTTGAAGCATGCAGTCAAAAAGCCGGACTCCGAATCGACGCTTGGAAAGATGACAACATCGAATTCTCGGTTTTCGAAGGGATGCCGATTCCCGGACACATTTATGATGTGCAAATTAACGACCCGAAAACTGAAATTGCAATGGGACGCCGCGGACCTCTCGAAATGATGATACAACCGAAAAACGGACCAACCAAAGAGGAAATTGACCGGCTGCTTGATCTTACGAAAAACAATTTCTACCTTTGTTCTGAAGGTCTGACACCGACTTACTTTCTACCTGATATTTATGACGGCGACGTTTCCGGCGTTGCAATTTCGCTGCAGTTCCCTGACAGACCGCTTATGATTTGCACGAAAATGGGGGTAAAAAACGCGATTCCGCTTCAGGCGTCGTTAATTGATCTGGTTCAGATTATTGTGCAGCAGGTGACTCGAATCGGAGCAACCAATCAGGAGCGACTGGATGCGCAGTTCGACCTGACGGTTTTCTGGGACCCACAAATTCATGGAACCGTTAAAAATCACGACTTGGGCCAACTTGACCAGTTTCGGCGAAGTATAATGGTTGTTTCAAATGAAGGGTGGGTAATGCAGTACAGTCCGGACCTCCCTTTTTCCGGTGTGTTGGAAGATGCAATTGATTACCTTAAAATCGCTGACTTGGAGATGACGCAGATTATCTCGTTTGAAACAATGTCAACGACGCAGCAGCTTTTCGCGTCGAGTGTTTCCAAGCCGATTCTTGGTGCAACGCAGAGACATCCAGCCGTTGCCGGTGCGTTTTATCCGAGTGATGTAACCGTTATGAACGCGGAACTTGACCGAATGCTGGCGCCCGGTCCGGTTTCTTCGGACGACGAGTTAACGACCAATAAACCGCAAAAAGCGCCGTTACACGGTGCCAATGTTCCGCCGGGAGAAGATGCAAGTGGCGGTATATCGTTTGGAATCGGCAAGAAAAAACCAGGCGGTGCCACGTCCTTAAACGCTGCCCACAAATCGAAACATGACGCAGGAAAAGCAAAGGAATTTTTCGCCGCAGCAATGGTTCCGCACGCCGGTTGGATATACTCCGGTCGTTTGGCTGCACAAACGCTTTCGCACGTGAAATTTCCAGAAAGCGCGATTATTTTCGCACCCAAACACAGAAGTGGCGGACCGGAT
>JBOFQC010000342.1:0-4892 GCA_051660725.1 Thermoguttaceae bacterium | reverse complement strand
GGACTGAAATACTTCCGTTTTCAAGACGAAGAATATTGGATTCTCAAGCAGTTTGACGGCACGAAAAGCCTCGACGAAATCAAAGACGGCTTCGAAGCGGAATTTCCGCCGCAGAAGATAACGCTCGAAGATTTACAGAGCTTCATTGGAACTTTGCATCAAAGCGGTCTTATAATCGCGGGCGTACCGGATCAAGGGCACGAATTGCTCAAACGCCGTGACAAACGCCGTAAAAAAGAGATTGTCGGGGCAATGTCGAACATCCTTTGTGTTAAATTCAAAGGTTTGGACCTCGACACGCTGCTCGGGAAAATGGTCCCTTATGTCAGTTTCTTGTACAAACCGGCAGTGGTGATATCATGCTTGTTGCTCTGCTTATCCGCATTGCTGCTCGTGTTGGTCGAGTTCGATTATTTCCGTTCGAAGTTGCCTGGCTTCTACACATTTTTTAGTCCGGCAAACATATTTTTCCTGAGTGTAACGCTTGCCTGTACAAAAGTGCTGCACGAGTTCGGGCACGGTTTAACGTGTAAATATTTCGGGGGCGAGTGCCACGAAATGGGTGTGATGATTCTTGTGTTGACACCGTGTTTGTACTGTAATGTGTCCGATTCGTGGATGCTGCCGAGTAAATGGCACCGCATGGCAATTGGACTTGCCGGGGTATACATAGAGTGTGTTCTTGCGGCTGTTTGTACGTATATTTGGTGGTTCTCTACACCGGGGCTTTTGAATTATCTCTGTTTAAACGTAATGTTCGTTTCGTCTGTAAGTACGGTTGTGTTTAACATAAATCCATTGTTGCGGTATGACGGATATTACATTTTGGCCGACTACCTTGAGATTCCGAACCTTAGACAGAAAGCGAACACGATACTGACGCGGAAGTGCAGCGAATGGTTTCTCGGCATGGAACAGCAGCCTGATCCGTTTTTGCCGAAGAAAAATCAGGTTATGTTCGCGCTTTTTACTGTTGCGTCGTTTGCTTACCGTTGGGTTGTAATGGCGTCGATTTTATTTTTCGTTTACCGATTTTGCGATTCGTACGGTTTTAAAGTTGTCGGACAAATGATTGCCATGATGTCAATTTGGGGGTTGGTTGGGATGCCTGTTGTGAAAGTAGTGAAATTTTTCTGGGTGCCGGGACGAATTTATCGTGTAAAAAAAGCCAGATTTTATATGTCGCTTACCGGTTTTTTTATAATCGTGGCGGCAATAGCATTAATAAAATTACCGTACTCGGTTGTTGTGCCGTTCATAGTGGAACTGCAAGCCGAATCTTCGCAGGCTGTTTATATTCCAGAGTTTGGCGGCCGTCTGGTGCAGATTTGCGTCAAACCGGAAGATCATGTTGAAAAAGGCGATCTTTTGGCGGTCATAAAAAACATACAATTGGTCGCTGAGGTTGCCGAACTGAACAGACAGGTTGAAGAACTGGAAGCGAAAATCTCTTATCTCGAAATATCGCGTACTTCACGAAGTGATGTTGCAAGTTCCTTGGAAACGCTTCATCAGCAGTTAAACGGCAAAAAAGAAGAATTGGCAAAAAAAGCGGAGTCCTTCAAACGGCTGGAGATTATTGCACCGATAAGTGGCACAGTTTTTCCGCCGCCTTCCAGGCCGAATCGTGAGGCAATTGCCGGACAGCTTCCGCAGTGGTCGGGTACGCCGCTTGAACCGGAGAACCATGGGCTTACAATTGAACCTGCAGCGACGGGGCCGTTGTTTTGTAGCATCGGCGATATAAAAAAACTCGATGCGGTGCTTGTTGTCGACGATTCAAAAGCAGGTTTTATTAAAGTTGGACAAAGCGTCGAATTGAAATTTGATGAATACCCAAGTGAAACGTACGATTCAACAATCATTGCCGACAAAGATATTGAAGGTAGTAAAATGACCTCGATTCCGATACCTCTTTCGACGAAAGGCAAAGGCGAGATACCAACAAAAACCGAGGAGGGAATTGAAGTGCCGAGTAAACCTTCGTATCGGATTCTGGTGTCGTTGAACAACGACAATAAAAAATTTCTTATCGGAATGACCGGTTCGGCTAAAGTACATGTAGAACCGCAGTCCTTATTACAACGTGGAATAAGATTGTTCTGGGACACGTTCACATTTAAGCTGTAAAATTCTGGCTTGTGTATTATTCTGATACACATTGGTTGATTTTGCAGCATTAGACTTTGTTGTTATCACAAAGCAGGTGGTGCATTCTGTTTATTCTGCTTAATTTACCTTTTTGTTTTCCAAAAAATTAAAATTAACGATAAACATCTTAACATATTTATCGGTTATTATATTATATATTAGTTTTTTTCATGAAATTTTTATGTGATATACGTAGAACGCCTAGCGGGTTATTGCTGTAAATTGTTATTGCACAAGGAGTTAAGAACCAATGCGTGGCGCGTCACTGCTAGATGTTATAAAAATAACGAAATTGTTTTGTGGTTTTGGCACTAAATTTGCTTTCATATTACCAATGACACAATTTGGGCATCAGAATATATCGGAGACGGTAACAATTCTCGCGTATTGTTGATATTTTTCAATAATTTGCCCCACGATTATGCTGACGAAGTTCAGATGTAGCGAGAAATCACCTTTTAGCTTAAAACCAGCTTAAAAATTTTTCGAAGTCAATAAAATAATTTATTAATGTAACGCAAGGCATATTAACAGGATACGATATATACCAAACTCTGAGTGATTTTATTTAATTAATCATTGTTTTGTGGTCTGTATTAGCTATAATATATTGGTGCCATTGCAGTTAAGCAGTTTCAGCATAAAAGAAAAGATTACAGACTAAGTATGATCCAAGCGTAAAGTATTAGGTTGATTTATTTGGAAAATTACTTATCATTGATGATAGTTTAATAGAGATGTTTTAAAATATTTAACCCGACTTTTTTGGCGCAACCAGTAAGGAGCTGTAGCAAAAGTCGAATGGGTCGAACAAGCTAACTAAATGCGTATATATAAAAGTTAAATTAATACACAAGAATATTATTAAGCGGAGAATAAAATGACTATTACGTTCAAAAAGAATTCATCAAATTCATCTGAAACAAATTCACAGCGTTCAAAAAATGACAGCAAGAACAAAATGGATAACGTGAATGTTCGATTGAATCCCGAGGCTCTTGAGTCTCGTGAAATGATGTCAGTTAATCCGCTTGCGAGTGATTGGGTTGGGTCTATACCGTTTGCAAAAGCTGAATTGCCGCAGATGAGATCAGCGTTAATGGACACAGTTGAACATGATGCAAGCATTACCTCTGGATCAGTGATAGCTCAAAATGAGTGGATCATTCAAATGAGCGACTCATTGATGGAAAGCGTAAAAAATGTCAATCAAGCGCAGAAATATTTTTCCAGCTTGGGAGTGACAGTGGTGGAAGGTCTCGGTGCTCCAGGTTCTTTGCATGTTATCGTCAATTCAGGAACATTTGAACAGCAAAGTGAATTTCTTTCTACAATTGTCGGTTTAGTCAATTTTGAACCAAATCGATTCATTGTCGGTGCTGCGACACCCGTAAACACAAATGATCCGGGAGCTTCAAATTTATGGAATGTAACTCAGACGGATACGTCCGCTGCCTGGGGAGTTTCAGATGGCACCGGTACAATTGTAGCAGTGCTTGATTCCGGTGTTGATATCAATCATCCTGACTTAAAAAACAATATATGGAGAAACTCAAACCCAGGAGCGTATGGTTACGCAAACGATATCAACGGTTACAATTTCTATTCCAACAACAACAATGTAGCAGATGACCACAGTCACGGAACACACGTCGCTGGAACAATCGCTGCCGTTGCCAATAATGGAATTGGCATCGCTGGCGTCGCTCCGAAGACGCAAATCTTACCGTTGAAATTTTTGAACTCAAACGGAAATGGTTTTTCGTCTGATGCGACAAGAGCCATAAATTATGTTGTATCACTAAAGAATGCAGGAAACAATATTGTAGCGATAAATTGCAGTTTCGCATCAGATTCATATTCGTCTACATTGGATGCCGCAATACAAAAAGCTGGCAAAGCTGGTGTTGTGGTAGTTGCCGCTGCTGGTAATGATGCGCGGAATATTGACACCTCACCAATATATCCTGCTTCCATAAATGCCACCAACGTGATAACGGTAGCAGCAACTGATTCAGGTGGCAATTTGGCTAGTTATAGTAACTATGGTGTTAAAACTGTCGATGTAGCTGCGCCAGGTTCAAATATTTATAGTACGATGCCCGGTGGCGGATATGGAACTAAAAGCGGTACCAGCATGGCGACACCACTTGTTTCCGGTATGGTGGCATTAATTGCCGCGACTAATCCGAAGTTGACACCAGAGCAGATCAAGAGTGTTATTGCTTCGAGTGCTACAACGAATTCAGGGTTGGCAACAAAAGTTGCGACTGGTGGTATAGTTAATGTTGCAACCGCAGTTGGCAGTCTTGCAACGACAGCACCTAAAGCTCCAGTAGGTTTGACGTCAACAGCGTCTGGTTCAACAAGCCTAGTGGTATCATGGCAGGCTTCCATCGGTGCCACAAGTTACAAATTGGAATACGCAACAAGTGCGAATGGCACATGGACAACAGCGTATACAGGTAGTTCGACTTCATTTAGTCTTTCCGGCCTTTCGGCAAATACACAGTATTTTTTGCGAGTAAGCGCAAGTAATAAAATAGGTTCGTCCAGCGTGTCGTCCGTTACTTCCGGAAAAACGTTAGAGGCTGGTTCCTCGTTATTCCAGATGACGGAAAAAGCAGGCACCGTAGCGACCTTCCAGTGGACGGCGTTATCAGGTGCAACAAGTTACGTTGTGCAAGCGTCATCAAATGGCGGTGCAAGTTGGTCAACGGTATATACCGGTAACCAGTTAA
>JBOFQC010000341.1:0-2796 GCA_051660725.1 Thermoguttaceae bacterium | reverse complement strand
TCGCATTCTGCTGAAGTGCTTATCACTTTCACCGGGCAAGTTAAGCTCCGAACCGGCCAGTCCGCCGAGTTCGACTTTGTAATTTGGGTCGAAAGAACCATCAAACAACCAGGTTCCTTCGTCTTGCGGAATAGATTCGATGATATTCAGCGGGTCATCACTGAAATCGATGTAAACAACATTTTGCTCGTTTAGATTCTGTTCTTCCTCGTCTGAATGCGAAAAAAGCAGCAGAGAACGTCCGAGTTGGATTTGGTCACCGCTGTGAAGTTGTGCTTTTTTTACTCTGTAACCATTAACGAACGAGCCGTTGGAACTCTCGTTGTCGATGAGTAATAGTTTTCCGTCAACAGTCCGTATTTCAGCGTGGCGACGTGAAACTTCAGAATCATGTAACTGGAAATCATTGCTCTCGTCTCGTCCAATTGTGACGACTTCGCCACGAATCTCGAAACGACAACCTTGGTTGTACCCTTGTATTACGTAAAGATAAGACATACGCGCTTTAGACGTGAGGTGGTAAATGATAAGGAAAAGGTGCTGGTGATGAAACTTTTTGACGCCCTTATTGGGTACATTCGACAAGTACGAGTTTACTGCAAGTTGCCACTAATTAAATTTTAGTTGCTTTGCACATTCTTACTTTTCCCGCGAGTAAAGCAGAAAAAACTGTTGCTCATATACTGTCGTTCGGCATAAACATATTGCGTTCTTAGGGATTAGCGTTTCACTCCTCACTTTCTTTCGCTTTACAACTCACAAATTCTGGTTGAGTTTTTTCTTTTTAAGAAGAGAAGAGGAATTCTAACAAACCCGGTTAATTTCTAAAAGGACCGCCCCGAACTTGTCGGGCACTTTCTTGTTGGTTTTTGATCCGCCTATGTTGCATAATGAAGCCCATTTGTGTATAATTTGAATGTATATAGTCGCGTGGATTGTGGTGAATCGAGCGAACCGTAATCTGTTTTGCTTGACATGTCGTTCCGGTATTCACCAAGACCGGCTTGTTTTCGGTATGTCCGCCGGTTCACGTTGGAAAACATGCAGCCTTTGGCGTCTTTCCGAATTTTCGAGCGGCTTGCGCACATTTACTTTTGGTACAAAGTAAAAACGCCGTATACTGCAGACCGACTTGTTCTTATGAACAACGTTGATCCTTGTGTAAGTGTTCCGAACAAGTTATTTTTATAAAAAATATTTTTTATTAAAAATAACTTTTACAAAAAATCATTAATTTGTTACGTGTCTCCGTCCCAGTTAAAAATCACTCTTTACGAGAAATATTTCACAGGTTGTGATTTATTACACTATTTTCAGGAAAAATACTATATGATTAAAAATTTGATTCTAAATGTTTCTTTGAGCGTTTTCGTTGTAAACTTTTTCGCAGGTGATTTTTTGTCGCATTCGCTTCAGGCGGCGGAAAAGGAAACGTGGACGCAGTTTCGTGGCACAAAACACAATTCGCACTGTGACGAAACCGATCTGCTCCAAACGTGGCAGCCGGACGGTCCGAAATTGTTGTGGAAAGTTGACACTCTCGGCAACGGCTATTCGTCGTTTTCGTTTTACGGCGATAAATTGTTCTCAATGGGCGAAAAAAACGGCAAAACGTACATTTACGCCCTTGACAGAACAAGCGGTAAAGGACTTTGGTCCACTCCAGTCGGTAACGCCGGCGGTAACTTTGAAGGTCCGAGATGCACGCCCGCCACTGACGGGAAACTCGTATTCGGAATCAGCCAATTCGCCAATCTCGTTTGTGTAGATGCCGAATCTGGAAAAATCATCTGGGAAATCAACGTTGCCGACAAACTTGGTGGAAAAGTTATGTCCGATTGGAACTTCTCAATGTCTCCATTACTTGAAGGTGATAAACTGGTTCTGCCAATCGGTGGCGACGCAGGTACAGTTGTCGCTTTCGACAAAACAACTGGAAAAATTCTTTGGAGAACAAGCGAAATCACTGACAGTGCTGCTTACACGTCGCTTGTGCCAACGGAAATTGAAGGTGTAAAACAATACATGCTTTTAACAGATAAAGGCATTTACGGCATCAATCCAGAAAACGGTTCCATGCTCTGGTCGGCTCCTTGTGAAGGACGCGTCGCAGTATGTTCTGACCCGGTTCAAAAAGACGGTGTTGTTTTCACTTCATGTGCTTACGGTGTCGGTTCACGGGCTTACAAAGTAACGAAAGCGGGCAACAAATTCACAGCCGAGGAAATTTACGCTCAAAAAGGTTGGGAGAATCATCACGGCGGTATTGTGCTTGTTGGTGACGCAATTTACTTTTTCGGAAATAACAAGCGTTTATACTGCGTCGACCTTGCGACTGGTAACGTGAATTGGCAAAAGTCGTTCCGCGAAAAAGGTTCGCTGCTTTACGCAGACGGACGCTTGGTTGCGAGAGAAGAAGCCGCCAAGGGAACAATTGTTCTTCTTGAAGCTAATCCGAAAGAATATGTCGAAAATGGTCGTTTTGAACAGCCGGACAGAACGGATAAAAATTCGTGGACGTACCCGGTCATTCATGACGGAAAAATGTACATCAGAGACCAAAATGTATTACTTTGCTACGACGTAAAAAAGAATTAAATCCAATTGTACCGTTCACGGGAAGTTTTAAGGAGTTAGGAGTTAGGAGATAGAAGTTAGACAATTTCGAATCACCTACTCACCTACTCACCTGCTCACCTGCTCACCTGCTCACCTGCTCACCCATCTCCTATCATGCCAATTCCATCATTGTTAATTATCGGCGAATCAATCAACGATTCGGTTCCGTCAACGCAC